>NZ_QOZT01000128.1:0-7680 GCF_003345135.1 Acidovorax sp. BoFeN1 | reverse complement strand
CTCCCCCAGTTACCCCTCGCTGGCGCAGATTGCCGGGCACGCGCTGTCCAACATCTTTCTGGATGCGCTGTCGGTGGATGTGGAGCGGGTTCAGCGCATCAACCAGACCCTGTCGCTCATTCCTGAAGAAAAGCGCACCCACAGCGCGCTGCGGCCTGTCGAGCTGCTCGTCATCGCCCCCTCGCAGCGGCTCGATGCCATCGCCGCCCGCCATGTGGGCGACCTGCCCGGCCCCGTGCGCACCATGCTGGGCGCCCTGGGCGTCACCTCGAACATGGCCGACGTGCGCGGCGCGGCACTGGCCAGTTACCTGCTGTTCGAACAGGGCTACACCCAGGAGCTGATGGCCCTGGGCCGGGCCGACACCCTGGCCCGGCGCGCCGACGTGTGCCGCTTCTTTGGCTGGAAAGACACCGGCGCCGCGCTGCGCACCCGCCTTCCCACCTGACACGGCGTGAAAGAACCCGCCAGCACCACGGGACTTGAAACGCCTAAAATCGCGGGTTCCGCCTGAGAAAGCCGCTTTTCATGACGTCATCCGCACGCAAACTCTTCGTCACCACCGCCCTGCCCTACGCCAACGGCAACTTCCACATCGGCCACATCATGGAATACATCCAGGCCGATATCTGGGTGCGCACGCAGCGGCTGCTGGGCAACGCGGTGAACTTCGTCGGCGCCGACGACACCCACGGCGCGCCCATCATGATCGCGGCCGAGAAGGCCGGCAAGACGCCGCAGCAGTTCGTGGCCGACATCGCCGCCGGGCGCAAGCAGTACCTCGATGGCTTTCACATCGAGTTCGACAACTGGCACAGCACCGACGCGCCCGAGAACCACGAGCTGGCCCAGGACATCTACCGCGGCCTCAAGGCCAACGGCCTGATCGAAACCCGCACCATCGAGCAGTTCTTCGACCCCGAGAAGAACATGTTCCTGCCCGACCGCTTCATCAAGGGCGAGTGCCCCAAGTGCCACGCCAAGGACCAGTACGGCGACAACTGCGAGGTCTGCGGCGCCGTGTACGCGCCTACCGACCTCATCAACCCCTACTCCGCACTCTCGGGCGCCAAGCCGCTGCTCAAAAGCTCGGAGCATTTCTTCTTCAAGCTGTCGGACCCGCGTTGCGTGGCCTTTTTGGAAGACTGGACGCAAAACGGCCGCCTGCAGCCCGAGGTGGCCAACAAGGTGCGCGAATGGTTCACCGTGCGCACCAACCCCGACGGCACGAAGAGTGAGGGCCTGGGCGACTGGGACATCTCGCGCGATGCGCCTTACTTCGGTATCGAAATCCCCGATGCGCCGGGCAAATACTTTTATGTGTGGCTCGACGCCCCCATTGGCTACCTGGCCTCGTTGAAAAACCTGCTGACCAAGCGCGGCGAGGACTACGAGGCCTACATGGCCGACCCGGCGCTGGAGCAGTACCACTTCATCGGCAAGGACATCGTCACCTTCCACACTCTGTTCTGGCCCGCCACGCTGAAGTTCAGTGGCCGCAAGGTGCCCGACTCGGTGTTCGTGCACGGCTTCCTCACGGTGAACAACGGTGAGAAGATGAGCAAGAGCCGGGGCACCGGCCTCGATCCGCTCAAGTACCTGGGCCTCTCGATGAACGCCGAGTGGCTGCGCTACTACCTGGCCACCAAGCTCAGCAGCCGCAACGAAGACATCGACTTCAACGCCGATGACTTCATGGCCCGCGTGAACAGCGATTTGATTGGCAAATACATCAACATCGCCAGCCGCGCGGCCGGGTTCATCAGCAAGCGCTTTGGCGGCGCGCTCGGCGAAGTCTCGGCCGACGGCGACGCGCTGCTGGACCACCTGCGCACCGTGGCGCCGTCGGTCATCGAGCTGCTGGCCGAGCGCGAATATGGCAAAGCCCTGCGCGAGACCATGCTGCTGGCCGACCGCGTGAACGCCTATGTAGACCAGAACAAGCCCTGGGAGCTGGCCAAGCAAGACGGCATGGAAGCCCGCCTGCACGACGTGTGCACCACCTGCATCGAAGCCTTCCGCGTGCTCACCATCCTGCTCAAGCCCGTGCTGCCAGCGCTGGCCGCGCAGGTCGAGGCCTTTTTGAAGGTCGAGCCCTTCACCTTCGCCAGCGCGCAGGTGATGCTGGGCCAGGGCCATGTGATCGGCGAATACAAGCACCTGATGCAGCGCGTGGACATCAAGCAGCTTGAAGCATTGTTTGAGCCTCCAGCCCAGGCAGATCAATCGCAGGCAGCTACTGAAACAGTAGCACCCGGCGGCGAAGAACTGGCCCCCGCCATCACCATCGACGACTTCACCAAGATCGACCTGCGCATCGCGCTGATCGTGAACTGCGAAGCCGTGGAAGGCTCGACCAAGCTGCTGCGCCTGACGCTGGATGTGGGCGAGGGCAAAACCCGCAACGTGTTCAGCGGCATCGCCAGCGCCTACCAACCCGCAGACCTGATTGGCAAGCACACCGTGATGGTGGCCAACCTCGCGCCGCGCAAGATGAAGTTTGGCGTGTCCGAGGGCATGGTGCTGGCCGCCAGCCATGGTGACGAGAAGGCGAACCCAGGGATTTTTGTGCTGAACCCTTGGCCTGGTGCAACGCCAGGCATGCGGGTGCGCTGAAAGCGACCCGGCCCATGCGCTGTCTGGCCTGTGCTCTGGCGGGCGCCTTGCTGCTGCCGCAGTTGCTGGCCGGCTGCACGGTGGTGGCGGTGACCGCCACGGCCGTTAGCGTCACGGCCACCGCCGTGGGCTTGGCGGCGGATGCTGCCGTGGGCACTGCCAAGGTGGTGGGCAAGGGCGTGGGAATGGCCGTCGATGCCCTGTCCAGTGACGGGACAGCGGCGGACAGCAGCGGCATCCAGATCAGGGAGTCCATCCGCCCGGCGCCCGCAGAGCAATCCGCACCGCCCGCTCTGCCGGGCACACTGCCCCAGTCCAACCCGCCCACCGCTCACTCTCCGGTATAGCGCCCCGGCCGGTGGCTGATCCACAAAAAGCCGCTCATCACCAGCACCGCCAGCACCGAATACGCCACGCGCTCCACCGGCACGATGAAAAGTGCCAACAGCACCACAGTGCCGTCGATCATCATCTGCACCTTGCCTGCACGCATGCCGTAACGGGCTTGCAGGTACAGCGATATCACCGTGGCACCCCCCAGGCTGGAGCGGTGGCGCGCCAAAAACAGGCAGCCCGTGCCCAGCAGCAACCCGCCCAGCAGCGAGGCGAACAGCGGGTTCAGGTAGTCCACATGCATGACGTGCGGGAAGAGCTCCGTCAGCAGTGACAGCAGGGCCACGCAGACAAAAGTCTTGATGGTGAACTCGCGGCCCATGCGCGTCCATGCAAACCAGTAGAACGGCAGGTTGACAACAAAGAAGAGTTTGCCAAACGAGATGCCCGTAACGTAGTGCAGCAAAAACGCCACACCCGCCGTGCCCCCCACCAGCAACCCCGCCTGGTTGAACAGCATGAGTGCCATGGCCACAAACAGGGTGCCGGCAAACAGTGCCTGCGCATCTTCAAACGTGCCGTGGCGCAGGGAGGATGGCGGGGCGGAGGCGTCAGACATGGGTGGATTCATGGGATGGAGGCAAGCAAGCAACGCGCCAGACGGCGGGGCGGCTGACCGCTGCGCCAACCGAGCCCGCCGCACGATTTTCGATCATATCGGCCTGCAGCGCTTACCAATCAAGTGCTATAAGCTATTAAAAAAATAGCGACAGGATCGACGGCAGGCGATCGGGGTGCGGCCGCTACGGTTGCACTTTGTCACCGGCTCACTACACTGGCGCACCGGCTTGGGCCTTCGTTCTTTACCCACTCCCTCTCCATCCATGCGTTTCTCGTTTGCCTTCCGCCCCCGTCTGCTGGATGCCCTGCGCGGCTACAGCCGCAACCGCTGGCTCGCCGATGTGGGCGCAGGTGTCACGGTGGGCATCGTCGCGCTGCCGCTGGCCATGGCGTTTGCCATCGCCAGCGGCCTCAAGCCCGAGGCGGGGTTGTGGACGGCCATCATCGGCGGCTTCCTCATTGCGCTGCTGGGCGGCACCAATGTGCAGATTGGCGGGCCGGCCGGGGCGTTCATCGTCATCGTCTACGGCATCGTCGAGCGCTATGGCGTGGCCAACCTGCTGATTTCTACGGCCTGTGCGGGGGTGCTGCTGTTCCTGCTCGGGATGTTCAAGCTGGGCAGCCTGGTGCGCTTCGTGCCGGTGAGCATCGTCATCGGGTTTACCAACGGCATTGCGGTGCTGATCGCGCTGTCGCAGGTGAAGGACTGGCTGGGTTTGTCCATCGACAAGATGCCGGGCAACTTTTTCTCGCAGGTTCATGTGCTGGGCCAGCACATCGGCACGCTGAACCCCTATGCGCTGGGGCTGGGCGGGCTGTGCCTGGGCGGCCTGTTCCTGTGGCCGCGCCTGTTCATGCACGGCTCGCCGGTGCTGCGCATTGCCGAGGGCCACACCGTGCGCTCTTTTGCACGCGTGCCTGCGCCCGTGGTGGCCCTGATCACCCTGACCGCGCTGGCCTATGTGATGGACTACCCAGTGGAGACGATTGGCTCGCGCTTTGGCGGCATTCCGCAGCAGGCGCCAGCGTTTGCGTTGCCCGATTTTTCGTGGGACACCGTGCGCCTGCTGGTCACGCCCACCGTCACCATTGCGCTACTGGGCGCCATCGAGTCGCTGCTGTGTGCGCGCGTAGCCGACCAGCTGGCCACCAACCCGCACCACAAGAAGCACGACCCCAACCAGGAGCTCATGGCCCAGGGCGTTGCCAATTTCATAGTGCCGTTCTTTGGGGGCATGCCCGCTACCGGCACCATTGCGCGCACCGTGACCAACCTGCGCGCGGGCGCCACCAGCCCCATCGCCGGCATCGTGCACGCTGCCACGCTGGCGCTCATCGTGCTGCTGGCCGCGCCGCTGGCCCTGCACATCCCGCTGGCGGTGCTGGCGGGCATCCTGCTTTATGTGGCCTGGAACATGGGCGAGTGGCACGAGTTTGTGCGCCTCAAGCATTTCAGCAACCACTACCGGCTGCTCATGCTGGGTACGTTCTTCCTGACCGTGGTGTTTGACCTCACGGTGGCGGTGGAGGTGGGGCTTGGGCTGGCCTGCGTGCTGTTTGTGCGGCGCATGAGCGCACTGTTCCGCGCCGAGCCCGAGTTGCCCCGCGCCACCACGGCCACGGCCCCTGCCGCTGACCAAGGGGAATTGGCACCAGGAGCCTGTCGGACTTGGAGCGTCGAAAGCGAAAATCGGACCCAGCGAGGACAGTTTTCGCCGGATTTGCAGCCCCATAGCGGGGCTATGGGGCAAAAAGACGGTGAAAAATGGACCGCTGCGGCCGATTTGCAGCCGACGATTTCCACGTCCGACAGGCTCCTAGCGGCAGGCCCCCGCCCCCGCCTGGCCTGGCGCCTGCACGGTGCGCTGTTTTTTGGGGCTGCCGCCAAGATCGACCCCATTGTGCAGGCCGTGGAGGCTGGCCCCGAAGGCCCCGAAGTGGTACTGAACGCGCGCGACCTGTTTGCCCTGGACACCACGGGCCTGGAAGGCCTGGAGCAGATTCTGAAAGCCGTGGGCCAACGCGGCGGCGTGCTGTGCGTGCAGGATGCCCAAGAGCAGCCGCGCTCGCTGATGGAGCGTTCGGGCTTCAACGCCCGGCTGGCAGCGCAGAACGCAGCCCAGCACCGCAAAAGCTCCTAAAAAGAGAGCTGCTTGCGCTTATGCAGCAAGCGTTTCATCCGTTTTTTACTATCAATCGTTGGCACAGGGCGCAGCGTCCCCACTGCCTTGCATGGCTCGCGCCTGCCAGTCCCCGGGCGCACACCCTGTCCAGCGCCGAAACGCCCGGTTGAATGCGCTGGCCTCCGAAAACCCCAGCCTGCGCGCGATGACGACGAACGGTTGCGCACCGTCTGCCACGGCCCGGCACGCCAGCGCCCGGCGCGCACTGTCCAGCAAATCCGAATAGTGCACGCCCTCGGCCGTGAGCCGCCGGGCAAACGCCCGCTCGGTCAGGCCGAACTGGCGCGCAGCCTGCGCCCGCTCGGTCACGCCCCTGTCGATGGCACCCGCCAGCCATTGCTCCACGCGCGAGCTCAGGCCCTGGGGCACCGACAACGCCGCCAGCTGGGCCGAGGCGTGGGCGCGGTGCAGGCCGGAGAGCGCCGCATCGGCCTGCGGCAAGGGCGCATCCAGCACGGCATTGGCCAGCAGCAGGCCGTTGAAAGCCTGCTCGAACTCCACCTCGGTCTCGAACACCGCGGCGTAGCCGGGCAGCGGCCCCAGTTGCCGGTGGGTGAACTGCACTCGCAGCGGCTGCACGGCGTGGCCCGAAACCCAGTGGCTGAAGCTCACCGTGGCCGCCAGCACGGCCTCGACCTGGTGCGCACTGAAAGCCAGCTCGCCCTGCTGCGGGTGGTACACCACCCAGCTCTGGTGCTCGCCGGCCAGGATCTGGAAGCGCCCGCCATCGCTGATGAGCCGCTGGTATTGCTGCAACAGGCCGATGGCATTGCGCAGCGTGGACGACGACAGCAAGATGAAACCGACCACATTGAAGCTGCCTGGCCCCACCGTGCGCCCGGCGTTCAGGCCGAAAGCCGGGTCGCCCGTCAGCTCGGCGGCCGCACGCCACAGGCGTGTGATGTCGTCGATGGGCCAGCGCGGCGCGTCCAGGCAATCGCTTGCCAGGCCCGCGCGTGCCAGCAGCCGCCCGCGCGCCAGGCCCTGGCGCTCGGCAGCCGCCACGACGGTATTGACCCAGCTCATCGCAACGCTGGGCGCCAGTAAATGGCTCACGCCCTGTTCATGGGGAACACATGGCTTCAACACCGTCATGCCCGTCGTCGCCCTGAGGAAAGGTCACGATCGGGCTCCAAAGTCAACATGCATGGTCTCCAAGGTCAAGGCTGGAGCGATCATAAAACGCTATCGTCTGGCGCACAAAGAACCTTACAGAGAACCGCACAGGTTCCACAAACAGGAGACAAACCATGGCAGCACAGCACCATGATGTGGTGATCGTTGGCGGCGGGCTGGCCGGCATCGTCACCGCGCTCGAAGCCCTGCGCGCGGGCCAGTCCGTGGCGCTGGTGGACCGCGATGCCCCCGAGCGCCTGGGAGGCCTCGCCCTGTGGGCGTTTGGCGGCATGGCGCTGGTGGGCACGGCGCTGCAGGCACGCATGAAGATCCCCGACTCGCCCGAGGCCGCGCTGCGCGACTGGGTGCGATTTGGCGAGATGGACCCGGCCGACACCTATCCGCAGCAGTGGGCGCGCTACTACGTCGAGCATTCGCGCGCCGAGGTGTACGACTGGCTTCTGGGCGAGGGCGTCAAATTCATGCCTGCGGTCAACTGGATCGAGCGCGGGCGGCATGGCGAGGGCAACAGCGTGCCGCGCTACCACATCATCTGGGGCACGGCACGCGAGCTCACGCGCCGCATGATCGCCGCGATGCGCCAGGCCGACACGGGCGGGCGGCTCACCGTGCTGCACCGCCACCGCGCCAGTGCGCTGGATTTGCAGCAAGGCCGCACGTCCGGCGTGCTGGCGGTGAACGAGGACACCGGTGCCGAGGTGCGGCTGACGGCTGCTGTGGTGGTGCTGGCCGTGGGCGGCATCAACGGCGGCCACGCGCAAACCCGCGCCAACTGGCCCACCAACCGCCC
>NZ_QOZT01000127.1:0-8023 GCF_003345135.1 Acidovorax sp. BoFeN1 | reverse complement strand
ACCGGACACCGATCGTCTAGTCAAATTTTTGTGCGCGCAGGTTTTGGGGGGAGGGGGTACCTCTTTTGGCCTGGCTGTGTGCTGCGTGGTGCTGGGGCTGAATTCAATGCCCGATGTGCCCCCAGTTGCCCCCGCTTTTCCGGCATGTGCCCCCACTTTATGAAAATGAGCCCCTAAATGTGCCCCCACATGCCCCCGGATTCCGGCACACTTCGGCGCACGTTCGCGCACTAGTCAAAGCCACTTCCCATAGGGGAAAAGAAAAAGGCCGCACGGTTGTGGAACCATGCGGCCTTGTCTGTGGTGCCCGGGGCCGGAATCGAACCGGCACGCCTTGCGGCGGGGGATTTTGAGTCCCCTGCGTCTACCAATTTCACCACCCGGGCGGGTAATTTGTGAAGACGCAAATTATGGCACAGTAGGGCGCATGAAATATCCGACGATTGAAGATGCGGTGGGCAACACGCCGCTGGTGGCGCTGCAGCGCATTGGGGCGCAAGGCCATGCCGAGCGTGGCAACGTGGTGCTGGGCAAGCTGGAGGGCAACAACCCTGCGGGCTCGGTGAAAGACCGGCCCGCGCTGTCGATGATTCGCCGTGCCGAAGAGCGTGGCGAAATTCGCCCGGGCGACACGCTGATCGAGGCCACGTCGGGCAACACGGGCATTGCGCTGGCCATGGCGGCGGCCATCAAGGGCTATCGCATGGTGCTGGTGATGCCCGAGGATTTGTCGATTGAGCGTGCCCAGACCATGAAGGCTTTTGGTGCCGAACTGGTGCTGACGCCCAAGAGCGGCGGCATGGAGCACGCCCGCGACTTGGCCGAGGCCATGCAAAAGCGCGGCGAGGGCAAGGTGCTGGACCAGTTTGGCAATGCCGACAACCCGCGCATCCACTATGAAACCACCGGCCCCGAGCTGTGGGAGCAGACGGGTGGGCGCATCACCCACTTTGTCAGTGCCATGGGCACCACGGGCACCATCACGGGGGTGTCGCGCTTTTTGAAAGAAAAAAACCCCGCCATCCAGATCATTGGGGCGCAGCCGCAAGAGGGCTCGCGCATTCCGGGCATCCGCAAGTGGCCGCAGGAATATCTGCCCAAAATTTACGACGCCTCGGCGGTCGATGAGCTGGTTTATGTGAGCCAGGACGACGCCGAAGAAATGTGCCGCCGCCTGGCGCGCGAAGAAGGCATTTTTGCGGGCATTTCGGCGGCGGGCGCCTGCTGGGTGGCGCAGCAGATTGCGCAGCGCGAGAGCAATGCCACCATTGCGTTCATCGTGTGCGACCGGGGAGACCGCTATCTGTCTACCGGCGTGTTTCCTGCGTGAGGCGCTCAGCCATCGTTGGCGTCAATATTTTGATGAAATTGGCCTCTAGCCCTTATGTATTAAGCACTAGCAGCTATCATAATAATAGTATATGAACTACGAAACCCGCCACTGCGCGCACTGCGGCACCGCCCTGCAACCCATCACCCTGGCCGAAGACGGCGGTGACAAAGAGCGGTTGCGTTGCCCCGCCTGCGGCTGGACGCACTGGAACAACCCCACGCCCGTGCTGGCGGCGATTGTGGAGGTGGGCGGCAAGGTGCTGCTGGCCCGCAATGCGGCCTGGCCGGGCAAGATGTTTGCGCTGATTACCGGCTTCATGGAGGCGGGCGAGTCGCCGCAAGAGGGCATTGCGCGCGAGGTGAAAGAAGAGACCAACCTGGATGTGCGCTCTGCCACGCTGGTCGGGGCCTACGAGTTTCTGCGCATGAACCAGGTCATCATTGCCTACCATGTGGTGGCCGAGGGCGAGGTGCGCCTGTCGCCCGAGCTGGTGGACTACCGGCTGTACGATCTGCCAGACCTCAAGTGCTGGCCTGCTGGCACAGGTTATGCGCTGGCCGACTGGTTGCGCACGCGGGGGCACGAGCCGGTGTTTTTTACGGACGAAGAAAATGCGGAACGGCGGCGCGGGTTTGACCTGCCGCCAAAGGATTGAACACCATGGAAACCAACAAAGAAATCGACACCCGCGGCCTGAATTGCCCGCTGCCCATCCTCAAGGCCAAGAAGGCACTGGCCGACATGGCCAGTGGCCAGTTGCTCAAGGTGCTGGCCACCGACAGCGGCTCGCTGCGCGACTTCCAGGCGTTTGCCAAACAAACCGGCAACGAGCTGGTAGAGCAGCAGACGGTGGGGGCCGAATACATCCACGTTTTGCGGCGTCGGTAATAAAAATAGGCTCTTCTAGCGAATGCTAGTGATGAGTCTTTAACCGCCCCGCTGCGCCCCCATTTCCAAAGCATGACGCTCGTGCGTCAGCCTCAGGAGAAGGCCATGCGACAGCAACAGATGACGCGTTTAATCCACAGCCTGCCCCAGCTGACGCACCACCAGCGCCAACAACTGGCACGCTCCCTGCAGGCGCTGCTCGATCACAGTCAGGCCATCGCCGTTGTAGAAACACACAACTGCGCCCCCCGAGCCTGTCCGCACTGCAGCAACTCCTTGCTCGTCAAGAACGGCTCAGCCAACGGGCTGCAACGCTTCAAGTGCCGCCAGTGCGCACGCACGTTCAATGCATTGACAGGTACACCGCTTGCACGGCTGCATCTGCGAGACAAGTGGATGGGCCAGGCACAGGCCCTGGGCGAAGGGCTCTCGCTCAACCAGGTCGCCCAGCGTCTGGGCGTGGCGCAAAGCACGGCCTTTCGGTGGCGCCACCGCTTTCTGGCCTGCCCCAAGAGCGTGCAGGCACGCCAGCTTGTGGGCATCGCCGAGGCCGATGAGTCCTACTTCCTGGCCTCCTGCAAGGGACACAGAGGGTTGCTGCGCCGTCCTCGCCGGCGCGGCGGTAAGGCGCTGGCTGGCTGCAAGGGTTCGGAGTACACCCCGGTGCTGATGGCGCGAGACCGAGCCGGAGCAACGGCCAACCTCATCGTGCAGACGAACATGGCGGTGAGTGTGCAAGCGGCGCTCAAGCCTTTGCTGGCGCCGGACACCATCCTGTGCACCGATGGCAGCATCACGCTGGCCAGCGCCGCGCGGGCACTGGGTGTGCAGCACCAAGCGGTGAACGTAAGCCGGGGCAACCGCGTGAGAGGCCCCTGGCATGTGCAAAACGTCAATGCCTATGTCAGCAGGCTGCGCGGGTGGATGCAGCGCTTCAAGGGCGTTGCGACGAAATACCTCGACTCGTACCTGGGCTGGTTCAGGATGTTGGACCGATCAGGCCCCATGGGGCCGCAGCCCGCGCAGGTGCTGGAGGCGGCCATGGGAAATCAAGGTGTCACTAGTATTCGCTAGAAGAGCCTAAAAATAGCTTCCAGCGCTTATCTGGTAAGCGCTGGAAGCTATTAAAAGTGAAGCAGTAAGAGTTACAGCGCCAGTGTCTTGAGGTATTCGCGAAACGCAGCACCCACCTGCGGGTGCTGCAGGGCCAGCTCTACCGTGGCCTCCAGAAAACCTTCCTTGCTGCCGCAGTCGTAGCGTTTGCCTTCGTATTGGAAGGCGTACACGGCCTCGTTTTGCATGAGGCGGGCGATGCCATCGGTCAGCTGGATTTCGCCGCCCACGCCGCGCGGCTGGTTGCGGATTTCGTTGAAGATGCCGGGCGTAAGAATGTAGCGGCCGGCCACGCCCATGCGCGAGGGCGCCACGTCGGCCTTGGGCTTTTCGACGATGCGCTCGATGCGGATCAGCGGCCCGCCAGCGGGCTCGCCGGCCACGATGCCGTAGCGGTGCACCTGGTCGAGCGGCACCTCCTGCACGGCAATCACCGACCGCCCCTGTTGGCGAAACGCCGCGGCCATTTGCGCCAGCACGGGTTCGCCGCCAGGCGGGCCCACCATCAGGTCGTCGGCCAGCAGCACGGCAAAGGGCTCATTGCCCACCAGCGGCTCGGCGCATAGCACGGCATGGCCCAGCCCCAGCGAGCGGGGCTGGCGCACAAAGGCGCAGTCCATGTCGTCGGGCTGGATGGAGCGTACCAGGTCCAGCAGCTCTTTTTTGCCGGCGGCCTCCAGTTCGGCCTCCAGCTCGTAGGCGGTGTCGAAATGGTCTTCGATGGCACGCTTGCTGCGCCCGGTCACAAAGATCATGTGGCGGATGCCGGCTGCATAGGCTTCTTCCACCGCGTACTGGATCAGCGGCTTGTCCACCACCGGCAGCATTTCTTTGGGCGATGCCTTGGTGGCGGGCAAAAACCGGGTGCCGAGACCCGCCACAGGAAACACGGCTTTGCGAACGGGGGTGTTGTTAGGCTGGATCATGGTGCGTGGGCAGGGTGGATGGTGGCAGAAGAGTCGGCTCAGCCCAGGCGGGCCAGCTGGTCGCGCAGGCGGGTGAGGGTGGTGCCAAAGTCGGCCACACGCTTTTTCTCCTGGTCGATCACGGCGGCGGGGGCCTTGGCCACAAAGGCTTCGTTGCCAAGCTTGGCGTTGGCCTTGGTGATTTCGCCGTCGATGCGGGCGATTTCCTTGGACAGACGGGCTTTTTCGGCGGCCACGTCAATTTCCATGTGCAGGCACAGGCGGGCGTCGCCCACCATCGCCACGGGCGCGGCCTGGGCGGCGGCGGCCCAGGCGGCTTCGTCGTCAAACACCTTCACTTCATTGAGCTTGGCCAGCGCCTGCAGCACCGGCGCCACGCCGCGCATGAACTCGGTGTCGCCCACGGTGAACATCGGCAGTCGGGTAGAGGGCGAGACGTTCATCTCGCCGCGCAGGGCGCGGCAGGCGTCCACCAGGCCCTTCACGCGGCCCATGTGGGCAATCGCGGCCTCGTCAATCTTCTCGGGCTGCGCCTGGGGGTAGCGGGCGATGCTGACCGATTCACCTTGCAAGCCCGCCACGGGCGCCACTACCTGCCACAGGGCCTCGGTGATGAACGGGATGATGGGGTGCGCCAGGCGCAGGATGGCTTCGAGCGTGCGGATCAGCGTGCGGCGCGTGGCGCGCTGCTGGGCCGCGTTGCCGTTCTGGATTTGCACCTTGGCGATCTCCAGGTACCAGTCGCAGTATTCGTTCCAGACAAAGTCGTAGATCGTGTTGGCCACGTTGTCCAGGCGGTACTCGGCAAAGCCCTTGGCCACTTCGGCCTCGGTCTTTTGCAGCAGCGAGCTGATCCAGCGGTCGGCCTGGCTAAATTCCATGTAGCCGTCCATTGCACCGCCGGGCTGGCATTCTTCCTTGGTGTGCTCCTTCAGGCCGCAGTCCTGGCCCTCGCAGTTCATCAGCACGAAGCGGCTGGCGTTCCAGAGCTTGTTGCAGAAGTTGCGGTAGCCCTCGCAGCGCTTGCTGTCAAAGTTGATGCTGCGGCCCAGCGACGCGAGCGCGGCAAACGTGAAGCGCAGCGCATCGGCACCGTAGGCCGGAATGCCCTCGGGGAATTCCTTTTGCGTGTTCTTGCGCACGGTGGGCGCGGTCTCGGGCTTGCGCAGGCCGGTGGTGCGCTTGTCGAGCAGCGGCTCGAGCGCAATGCCGTCGATCAGGTCCACCGGGTCGAGCACGTTGCCTTCGGACTTGGACATCTTCTTGCCCTGCGCATCGCGCACCAGGCCGTGGATGTACACATGCTTGAACGGCACGCGGCCCGTGAAATGCGTGGTCATCATGATCATCCGGGCCACCCAGAAGAAGATGATGTCGTAGCCCGTCACCAGCACGCTGCTGGGCAGGTACAGGTTGTAGTCGTCGGTGGGTGCATTGCCCTGGTTGGGCCAACCCATGGTGGAAAACGGCACGAGGGCGGACGAGTACCAAGTGTCGAGCACGTCGTCATCGCGGCGCAGCTGCTTGCCTGGGGCTTTGGCCTGGGCTTCAGCCTCGTTGCGCGCCACGATCACGTTGCCTTCTTCGTCATACCACGCCGGAATCTGGTGGCCCCACCAGAGCTGGCGGCTGATGCACCAGTCCTGGATGTTGTTCATCCACTGGTTGTAGGTGTTGACCCAGTTCTCGGGCACAAAGCTCACCTGGCCGGTGGCCACGGCGTCGATGGCTTTTTGCGCGATGCTTTTGCCCGTGGGGTCCTGGTCGCTCACCTTGCTCATGGCCACAAACCACTGGTCGGTCAGCATGGGTTCGACCACCTGTCCGGTGCGGGTGCAGATCGGCACCATGAGTTTGTGCTTTTTCACTTCGACCAGGGCGCCGATGGCTTCGAGGTCGGCCACCACGGCCTTGCGGGCGACGAAGCGGTCCATGCCCTGGTATTTGGCGGGGGCGTTCTCGTTGACGGTGGCCTGCAGCGTCAGCACGCAAATCATCGGCAGTTGGTGGCGCTGGCCCACGGCATAGTCGTTTTGGTCGTGCGCGGGCGTGACCTTGACCACGCCGGTGCCGAATTCCTTGTCCACGTAGTCGTCGGCAATCACCGGAATCTGGCGGTCGCACAGGGGCAAATTCACCATCTTCCCGATGAGGTGCTTGTAGCGCTCATCCTCGGGGTGCACCATCACGGCCACGTCGCCCAGCATGGTCTCGGGGCGCGTGGTGGCCACGGTGAGGCTGCCCGAGCCATCGGCCAAGGGGTAGGCGATGTGCCACAGCGAACCGTCTTTTTCTTCGCTCTCGACTTCCAGGTCGGACACGGCGGACTGCAGCTTGGGGTCCCAGTTCACCAGGCGCTTGCCGCGGTAGATGAGGCCTTGCTCATACAGCTTCACGAAGGTGTCGGTCACCACGGCGCTGAGCTTGTCGTCCATGGTGAAGTATTCGCGGCTCCAGTCCACACTGTCGCCCATGCGGCGCATTTGCGTGGTGATGGTGTTGCCGCTCTTTTCTTTCCACTCCCACACCTTGGCGACGAAGTTCTTGCGCGCCTCGGGGGGCGTGGGTCCCATGTCGTGGCGGCTGATGCCTTGCTCTTGCAGTTGGCGCTCGACCACGATTTGCGTGGCAATGCCCGCGTGGTCGGTGCCGGGCACCCACACCGTGTTGAATCCCCGCATGCGGTGGTAGCGCGTGAGGCTGTCCATGATGGTCTGGTTGAACGCATGGCCCATGTGCAGCGTGCCCGTGACGTTGGGCGGCGGCAGCTGGATGGAAAACGCGGGCTCGCCCGCCTGGGGCGCGCCGGTGCCCCGAAAGCCCGCCGCGCCATAGCCACGGCGCTCCCACTCGGGGCCCCAGTGGGCTTCCAGGGCGGCGGGTTCGAAGGACTTGGAGAGGCTGTCGAGGCCGGGTTGTGCAGTGGTGTCGCTCATGGCGGGATCGCAATTGAAAACGGCATCCCCTAAGAGCGCGTTTACGATTTAGCGATGCCTGCTAAATCGTAAACACGTTCTGAGGATGCCGTCAGGTTGACTGGGGGCGGGATGTACTGATTTTACCGGCGCGCCCGGATGGCGCGCCCACGCCCTGAAATTATGAGTGTTTTTGGCCTCTGGCGCTTGTCCATAAAGCGCTGGTAGCTATGCTAAATATAGCATTCATGCTTTGCCCGGCGCAAACTCCGGCCGGTCGTTGGTGGGCGGCTTGAGCGCATGGGCGGCGTTGCCCGCCGCACGCTCTTTGCGCCACTGCTCCTTGCGGGCCGTCCAGTCGCTCAGCCGCTGGTGGGCGACGGTGCTGTCTTTGTGCATCTGGGCCGCATCGGCCAGCTGGGCGGTGAGCTCGAGCCGGATGCCGTTGGGGTCGAAGAAATAGATGCTTTTGAAGATGTGGTGATCGGTTACGCCCAGCACCTCGATGCCGTGGGCCTGCAGGCGGGTTTTGGTGTTTTCGAGGTCTTGCACCGTGTTAACGCGAAACGAGATGTGGTTCACCCACAGTGGCGTGTTGGGTGAAGGCAGTGGCTTGACGTCGTCGCCCAGGTCAAAGAACGCGATGAACGAGCCATCTTGCAGCCGAAAGAAGAAATGCGTGTAAGGGCAATATTCGCCCGTGCTGGGCACGTAGTCGCTCTGAATGATGTGGTAGAGCGGCAGGCCCAGGATGTCTTCGTAGAAATGCCGCGTCTCCTCGGCATCGCGCGCCTTGTAGGCGTAGTGGTGCAACTGCTGAATGGCAGCCGGGGCGGGCAGGGTGGCGG
>NZ_QOZT01000126.1:0-8114 GCF_003345135.1 Acidovorax sp. BoFeN1 | reverse complement strand
TCACCATTGCGGTCGGTGGGCAGGCCGTGCTGTACCACCTGCCGCTGACCATTGCCGACCGGCTGGGGTTTTTTCAGGCCGAGGGGCTGGATGTGGAAGTGCGGGACTTCGCTGGTGGCGTCCTGGCGTTGCAGGCGGTGCATGACGGCGTGGCGCAGGTCTGCTCGGGGGCTTATGAGCACACCCTTCGCCAGCAGATCCAGGGGCATGATTACCGCTCGTTCGTGTTGCAGGGCCGGGCGCCACAGCAGGCCCTGGGTGTGTCGGTGCGGGCGATGCCGGGCTATCGTAGGCCGGCCGATTTGCGCGGGCGGCGCATTGGTGTTTCGGCTCCGGGCTCATCCACCCAGGTGATGGCGAGCGTGCTGTTGGCGCGGTCAGGTGTGGATCCGCGCGAGGTGTCTTTCGTGGGCGTGGGAACGGGAGCCACCGCCGTGGCGGCCCTGCGCTCGGGTCGTGTTCATGCGCTGTGCCATGCCGATCCCATCATGTCCCTGCTGGAGCACCGCAGCGAGGTGCGCCTGGTCAGTGACCTGCGCACGCTCACTGCCGCGCAGGAAGTGTTTGGCGGGGCCATGCCCGCCAGCTGCCTGTATGCCCCCCAGGCATTTCTGCACAAGGAGCCCATGGTGGCGCAAGCGCTGACCAACGCCATCGTGCGTGCGCTCAAGTGGCTGCAGACCGCTTCGCCGGCCGATCTGATCAAGGCGGTGCCAGCGAGTTACGTGCTGGGCGAAAGGGCCGTTTATCTGGCAGCGTTCAACCGGGTGCGCGAGACTTTTTCGCCGCATGGGCTCATGCCCGAGGATGGCCCGGCAACAGCGCTGAGGGCGTTGGCCCAGGCCTATCCGCACATGGCGGGTCCACGGGTCAGCCTGCAGCGCACCTTTACCGATGAGTTCGCCCGCAAGGCGCGCCAAAAATTTGGCGTGTGAAAGGTGGGTGCCCCACGGTGCACCCTGGCGGTGTGCGAAGGGGTGACCGGCTGCGTCGCATCGATCTCTTTCGGTCTGCGCACGGTCAGCAGTGGGCGAGAATGCAGGGCGCCGTGGTTGAACGCGGCGCCTGCCATTTCCCTTCACTGTGTTTCAAAGGACTTTCTCATGTCGCTGAGTCTCAGCATCGGCCCGCTCGTTTCCCTGATTGCCGGCATCCTCATCCTGGTCATGCCGCGTCTGCTTAGCACCATCGTGGCGCTCTATCTGATCGTGATCGGTGTACTGGGCTTGCTGGGAATGCACACCCTGCGTTTTTAAGCGCGGCGGTCAGAGACAGCCGCAGCACCTTGCTGCGTTCACGCGCTCAGCGGCGCTTTCTGGCAGGCTTGCCGCCCTTGCGCGCGGGAGCGGGGGCTTTCTTGTCGGCAGTGCGGCTGGTGGATCGACCTGCCGACGGGCCCTTGCCCATGCGCACGGGCAGAAACACCACCACCTGCTGTCCGGCCTTGAAGGCAGCACCGGCCTTCACATTGTTCCAGTCGGCCACGTTGTCGGCGCTCAGCCGGTAGCGCTGCGCAATGCTGCGCACGGTATCGCGCTTGCCTGCGCGCACCGTGGTGCGGCGGGTGACGATTTCGGGCGTGAAAGCCAGTTGTCCGTTGTCTGCCAGGTGGGCCGATACGTCCTGGCGGGTGGTGGTGGTGCGCGGCACCATCAGCGCCGAGCCCGCCTTGATCAGCATGCGTGGCGGGATGTTGTTGAGGCTGCGCAGGTCGCTTTCGCCCATGCCGGTGCGCTGGGAGGCATCGGCCACGGTCATGGTGGTGGGCACGGTCCACACCGTCCAGCTGGCGTATTGCCCCTGATTCTTGGCTTCCAGGTTGCGCTGGAATACCCGTGCGTTGTCCCATGGCAGCAGGATCTGGGGGGTTCCTGCGGCAAAGATGGTGGGCCGGTGAAACGAGGGGTTCAGCGCACGAAAGTCTGCTTCGCGCACACCGGCCAGCTGGGCCACCAGCGCTACATCGATGTCGTGGGTGATGTCCACCGTCTGGAAATAGGGGTGGTTTTCAATCAGCGGCAACTCGGTGCGAAACGCGTCAGGGTTGGCCACGATGTTCTTCACGGCCTGCAGCTTGGGCACATACATGCGGGTTTCGGCCGGCATGTTCAGGTCGGTGTAGCGGGTGCCCAGTCCTGCTTTCTTGTTGCGGGCAATGGCCCGACCCACGCTGCCTTCGCCCCAGTTGTAGGCAGCCAGGGCCAGGTGCCAGTCGCCAAACATGCGATGGAGTTTTTGCAGGTAGTCGAGCGCGGCGCGGGTCGAGGCGAGCACATCGCGGCGGTCGTCGCGAAAGGCGTTTTGCTTGAGGTCGAAATAATTGCCGGTGGCGGGCATGAACTGCCACATGCCGGCGGCCTTGGCGCTGGACACCGCCTGTGGGTTGAAAGCACTCTCGATATAGGGCAGCAGCGCCAGTTCGGTGGGCATGCCCCGCAGTTCGAGCTCTTCAACAATGTGGAACAGGTATTTGCTGGAGCGCTCGGTCATGCGCTGCATGTAATCGGGGCGGCTGGCATACCACTGCTCGCGGTCCTGCACCAGTTCGTGCTGCAGGTCGGGCATGGCAAAGCCCCGGCGAATGCGGTCCCACAGGTCGGCGGGGGTGGACAGCGACGCCACTTCGCTGCCTGCGGCCTGGCCGGCCGTGATCGGGCGCAAAGGCCCGTTGGGGATGACGGGGTTGTGGTTGGTAGCGCCTGATGAAGATTCGTTGTTGAACGGGCCGTTGCCGGAGGTACCTGGGGTGCCATTGGTTGCGCAGCCGGTCAGCCAGAGCAGACCTGCCAGGCAGGCGAAGTGCAGAATTTTCATCAGAAGTCGTTTTTCCATTGGCGCAGGGCGGCAAACACCGCCACGGCGTCTTGTTGTGGGACCCGGGCATCAAAGCCCTGGGCGGCTGCAGCGACCGCAGTTTCGCGGACCCGCAGAAAGGGGTTGATGTCACGCTCCAGCGCCATGCGCGAGGGCAGCGTGGGCAGTTGCCGGGCACGCAGGCTTTCGCAGTGGCTGCTGTAATGGAGCAGCGCCTGGTTGCCAGGTTCCACCGCACGCGCAAATCGCAGGTTGGAGAGCGTGTATTCGTGGGTGCAGCATACGCGGGTGTCATCCGGCAGTGCGGCCAGCTGGTCGAGGGACGCCAGCATTTGCGCGGGCGTGCCCTCAAAAAGGCGTCCACAACCACCCGAGAAAAGGGTGTCGCCGCAAAACAGCAAGGGTGCGCCCTGCACGTCGGGGCAGTAATAGGCGATGTGGCCGGCCGTGTGGCCCGGAACATCCAGCACCGAAAACCGCAGGCCCAGCACATCCACGGTGTCGCCCTGCGCCAGGCGCACCAGCGGCTCGGGGATGCGCTCGCGCGCGGGGCCGAACACCTGGGCTCCGGTGGCCGCGCGCAAGGCATCTACGCCGCCGACATGGTCGGCATGGTGGTGCGTGACTAGAATGGCTTGCAATTGCAGACCCTGTGCTTGCAGGGTTTGCAGCACGGGCGTGGCGTCTCCGGGATCCACCACAATGGCGTGCCGCGCGTCGTGCAGCATCCAGATGTAGTTGTCGGTAAAGGCGGGCAGCGGTAGCAAGTTCATGAGCCATCAAATTATAGGTTTGCACCACTGGTTCGACTCCCCTCCCGGCCGCTACCTGCTGGCGTGGGAGCAAGAGCGCTTTGACGAGGCGGTGGCGGACATCTTTGGCTACCACGGCCTGCAAATCGGGATTCCCATGCTCGACGGCCTGCGCGACAACCGCATACCTCACCAGTGGCTGGCTTTGGGCGAAGAAGGCATGGCGATGCTGCCCGGCGCCCGCCCCGCGACCCCGCCACACTCCACCGCCCAGCTCGGCCCAGAGCCCTTGGGCCTTCCTGCCCTGTTGGCCGACCCGGTGGCGCTGCCCTTTGCGGACAACAGCCTGGACCTTGTCCTGCTGCCCCACACGCTGGAGCAGAGCGTGGACCCGCATGCCGCGCTGCGCGAGGTGGAGCGGGTGCTGGTGCCCGAGGGGCGGGTGGTGATCAGCGGACTCAATCCGGTCAGCCTGTGGGCCTTGCGCCAGCACCGGGCGCGTCTTTACCAGCGCATGGGACGAGGCCGGCTGTATCTGCCGGATGCGGGCGAGTTCATCGGTTACCACCGGCTGCGTGACTGGCTGCGGTTGCTCAGCTTCGAAGTGGAGTCGGCGCGCTTTGGCTGCTACCGGCCTGCCGTGCGCAGCAACCACTGGCTGGAAAGATTTGCCTGGATGGACCGCCTGGGTGAGCATTGGTGGCCGATACTCGGGGCCGCGTACTTTCTGGTGGCCGTCAAGCGCGTGCATGGCATGCGCCTGCTTGAACCTGCCTGGCGCACGGCACCGCAGCGCTCTGCCGGGTCGGTGCCCGTGACCAACCGGGCCACCACCCAAAAACCCTCTCAACGCACCAGCCTGGTACCCGCCGCAGTGGCGGGCACCACAGACAGGAAAAAAGTTTGAATCAGATCGAGATATACACCGATGGCGCCTGCAAGGGCAATCCGGGTCCCGGCGGCTGGGGCGTTGTGCTGCGCTCGGGCACCATCGAAAAAGAACTCTTTGGCGGGGAGCTTGGCACCACCAACAACCGCATGGAACTGATGGCCGTCATAGAGGCGCTGTCTGCGCTCAAGCGGCCTTGCGCGGTGACGCTGTACCTCGACAGCGAATACGTGCGCAAAGGCATCACCGAGTGGATTCACGGCTGGAAAGCGCGGGGCTGGCGCACCGCCGCCAAGCAACCCGTGAAAAACGTCGAGCTGTGGCAGCGCCTGGATGCGCTGGTCACCAACGCCGGGCACCGCATTGACTGGCGCTGGGTGCGCGGGCACTCAGGTGACCCGGGCAACGAGCACGCCGATGCCCTGGCTAATCGCGGCGTAGAACAGGCCCTGGGTCGCCGCTGAAGTTCTCGACCAGATCCGGCAGGTATGCCCTGCCAGCGTTGCGTCTAGTGCTATGAAAATAATAGCTTCTCGCGCTCATGGATAAAGGGCTGGAGGCGATTTTTACCTGAAACCCCTGGCGTGTGATCCACCCACCGGTGGCGCAGGCTTGCGCGATTCGGGTAGGCAGGCTGTCGGTGCTGTGTTCTGATGGTGGCTGGTGGTCCTCTGCAAAGGAGTGAACATGAACCCGCTGACCAAGATGGCGCTGGGGCTGATCGGGCAGTTGCGCCCCGAGCCCCCCACGGGCGATGGCAGCCCCGTGCTGGCACTGCCGCCGCCACGGCAGGGTGGCGGCCTGCCGCTGATGCAGGCGCTGGCCCGGCGCCAGTCGCAGCGCGAATTCGACCCCGTGGCCCTGCCGCTGCCGGTGCTGTCGGACCTGCTGTGGGCTGCGGCGGGCGTCAACCGGCCCGACAGTGGTGGGCGCACCGCGCCCAGCGCCATGAACGCACAAGAGGTGGACCTGTATGTGGCCCTGCCCGAAGGCCTGTACCTCTATGACCCCCATGCCCACGCGTTGCAGCGCACGGTGGCCGCCGATGTGCGGCGTGTCACGGGTTACCAGGATTTTGTGGACAGCGCCCCGCTTGATCTCGTCTATGTGGCCGACCATGCGCGCATGAAGCTGGTGCCGGCCGAGCAGCGCAGCACCTATGCTGCGGCTGCGGCGGGCGCCATGGCGCAAAACGTCTATCTGCAGGCCGCTTCTGCAGGGCTTGCCACCGTCATCCGGGCCTGGCTGGACCGCCCTGCGCTGGCGCAGGCCATGGGGCTCGGAACCAACCAGCAGGTGTTGCTGGCGCAGACGGTGGGCTGGCCGGCCGGAGCGGCACCGCAATGACTGCCGTGTTCGACCCGCTGCGCCTGTCGGCGGTGTCACTGGATGTGATGGCGGTCAACCGTGATTCGGCCCAGGGCGTGGCGCGGCGCCAGCAGGCGCGGCTGGCGTTGCTGCTGGATGCGGCTCTGGCCGGCTCGCGCCTATACCGGCAGCTGCTGGCCGCCCGCACCACGGCCCGTACACCGCTGCAGAACTTGCCGGTGGTGACGCGCGGGCAGCTGATGGAGCGCTTTGATGACTGGGTGACCGACCCCTGCCTCACGCTGGATACGCTGCGCGCCTTCACTGCCGACCCGTCGCGCATCGCCCAGCCCTGGCAGGGCCGCTACATGGTGTGGGAAAGCTCGGGCACCAGTGGCCAGCCGGGCATTTTTGTGCAGGACGCGCAGGCCATGGCCGTGTACGACGCGCTGGAGGCGCTGCGCCGCTGCGCACCGCGCCCGCTGGCGCGCTGGCTGGACCCGCTGAGCCTGGCCGAGCGCATTGCCTTTGTGGGCGCGACCAGCGGGCATTTCGCCAGCTATGTCTCGGTGCAGCGGCTGCGCGCGCTCAACCCCTGGCTGGCGGGCAACACGCGCAGCTTTTCCATCCAGGTGCCCACGCCCGAGCTGGTGGCTGCCCTCAACGACTTCGCACCCACGGTGCTGGCCACTTACCCCACTGCAGCGGCGCTGCTGGCCGACGAGGCGGGCAGTGGCGCCTTGCGCATCGCACCGCGAGAGGTGTGGACCGGTGGTGAAACGCTGAGCCCCACCGTGCGCGCGCACATCGCGCAGGGGCTGGACTGCCCGGTGCGCAACAGCTATGGCGCTTCAGAGTTTTTCACCTTGGGCTGGGAGTGCGCCCATGGCCACATGCACCTGAACGCCGACTGGGTGATCCTGGAGCCGGTGGACGAGCACCAACGCCCCGTGCCCCCAGGCCAGCCCTCGTGCAGCGTGCTGCTGACCAACCTGGCCAACACCGTTCAGCCCCTCATCCGCTACGACCTGGGCGACCAGGTCACGCTGCAGGCCGGGCCCTGCGGCTGTGGTTCGCCGTTGCCGGTGATACGGGTGCAGGGGCGCCAGGACGACGCTTTGCACATGGCGGGGCGGGGCGGCCGGCCGGTCACGCTGCTGCCAATGGCTTTGTCCACCGTGCTGGAGGATGACGCAGGCGTGTTTGACTTTTATCTGCGCCAGCAGGACGACCACACGCTGGTGCTGCGCCTGCCTGCGGCGGGCGAGGCCGGGCAGGCGGCCATGGACCGGTGCTGCACGGCGCTCAAGGCCTTTGCCAAGGCGCAGGGCGTGCCCCGGCTGCGCGTGCTACCCGAGCTGGGCCTGCCCGTGCCCCGGGGGCGCAGCGGCAAGGCCCGCCGCATCGTGGCGTGCACGGCCTGAGTTTGCTATTGAAATAATAGCTGCAAGCGCTTTCTGAATAAGCGCCAGAGCCTTTTTTTATCAAAATTCAGGTGACTTTTGCGCGTGCACCTCAAAGGTGCAGCAGGTTCACGGCATCGACGAGACATAGGCCACCACGGCCTCGATGTCGGCATCCGACATCAGCTTGGTGTTGGGGGTCATGATGGAGTTGGCGCGCACCCCGGTGCCCGCGCGGTAGCGCTGCAGCGTCAGGCGCAGGTAGTCGGGCTGCTGCCCGGCGATGCGGGCGATTTGCTCATTGCCCCGCCCTCCGGTGCCATGGCAGCGAAAGCAGGTTTTCTCGAAATACTCCTGTCCCTTGGCGGCGAGCATGGGGTTGGCGGGGGTCTGGTGGGCCACTTGCTGCGCTGCATAGAACAGCACCATGCCGATTTTTTCGTCGCTGTTCATGGCGCGGATCATGCCTTCCATGAACTCGTTGCGGCGCCGGCCGTCGGCAAACTGCCGCATCTGCTCCAGCAGATAGGCGGGGTTCTGCCCGGCCAGGTTGGGAATGGAGGGCTTGGTGCTGGTGCCGCCCTCGCCATGGCAGTTGGCACACACAGCGGCCACCTTGCGGCCCACCTTGTAGAGGTCATCGGCCAGCTGGGGGCTGGTTTGTGCTTCCTTGAAGCGTGCGTCCAGGTCCACGTTGGCCGTGGCGCGGGCCTTGGCAGGCTGGGCCACCACGGGCTGGACCGCGAGTGCAGCCATCATTGCAGCCATCAATGCGGTCGTCAGTGCTGTGCGCTGGATCATGGAGGTAACCACTTTAATGAAAAGGTCATTCTAGACCTCCGGGCGCGCCTGCGATCGCGTGGGCGGTTGGGGTCCAGGTGGTGCTGGATCAAACAGTGTGCGTTGGGGTGCGCGGGCATGCAGTTTGTGGCGCAGCTACTGCAAGGG
>NZ_QOZT01000125.1:0-8291 GCF_003345135.1 Acidovorax sp. BoFeN1 | reverse complement strand
GCTATGGGGTGGTGGAGCGGGCGGGGCACGGCGCACCGGCTGGCATCTGCACCCAGTGCCGAGGCGGCGCCCGGCGTGCTGCCCGATGCCCCCATGTTCAAGCTGCGCGACGCCTTGATCATCGCCGCCTTGCTCACGGGTATTCAGGTGGGGGTGCATCTACTCACGGCGTGGCTAGGCGACGCGGGCATGCTAGCAGGCGCCCTGCTGGCGGCCCTGGCAGATGTGCACGCAGCCACCGCAGCCGTGCTGGTGCGGGGCGGCCCGGACAGCGCGGCGGGGCCCGCCATCGCTTCGGCCCTGATGGCGGCGCTGCTGGTGCACGCCTGCAGCAAATGTGCCGTGGCACTGGCCAGCGGTGGCTGGCGCTATGCGCTGGCCGTGGCGCCGGGCATCGTGGCGCACACGCTGGCCTTTGTGGGCGTGTTCGCCCTGCAATAGCCACCAGGGTGCGGCTGGAGCGGCCACCTTGCGGCGCTTTACGGCCCTTTGGGGGCGCCGGCGTGCCCGCGCACAAGGGCGCACCGGATAATCGCCCCATGACCTCCAAAGAAAACCAAGCCAGCACTGACTTCAGCGCGCTGGCCCTGAGCCCCGCCACGCTGGCCAATTTGCAGCAGCTGGGCTATACGCAGATGACGCCCATCCAGGCGGCCAGCCTGCCCCCCGCGTTGCTGGGCAAAGACCTGATCGCCCAGGCCAGCACCGGCAGCGGCAAGACCGCCGCATTTGCCCTGGCGCTGCTGGCCAACCTCAACCCGCGCCGCTTTGCTGTGCAGGCGCTGGTGCTGTGCCCTACGCGTGAGCTGGCCGACCAGGTGACCAGCGAAATCCGCCGTCTGGCGCGGGCCGAAGAAAACATCAAGGTCGTGACCCTGTGCGGCGGCGTGCCGCTGCGTGCGCAAACGCTGAGCCTGGAGCACGGTGCCCACATCGTGGTGGGCACCCCAGGCCGCGTGATGGACCACCTGGAACGTCAGCACCTGAGCCTGGAAGCCCTCAACACCCTGGTGCTCGACGAGGCGGACCGCATGCTCGACATGGGTTTCTTCGATGACATCGTTGTGGTTGCCAAGCAGTGTCCCAAAGAGCGCCAGACCCTGCTGTTCTCGGCCACCTACCCCGAAGGCATCGCCAAGCTGAGCGCGCAGTTCATGAAGACCCCCGTGCAGATCACGGTGCAGGCCCAGCATGCCGAGGGCAAGATCGAGCAGCGCTGGTACGAGGTGAAAAACAGCGAGCGCCTGCACGCGGTGTCGCAGCTGCTTAACCACTTCCGCCCGGAGTCGTCGATTGCGTTTTGCAACACCAAGCAGCAGTGCCGCGACCTGGTGGGCGTGCTGCAGGCCCAGGGCTTCAGCGCACTGGCGCTGTATGGCGAGCTGGAGCAGCGCGAGCGTGACCAGGTGCTGGTGCAGTTTGCCAACCGCAGTTGCTCGGTGCTCGTGGCCACCGACGTGGCGGCGCGCGGGCTGGACATTGCCAACCTGGCCGCCGTCATCAATGTGGACGTGACGCCCGACCCCGAGGTGCATATCCACCGCATCGGACGCACGGGCCGGGGCGACGCCGAAGGTCTTGCGCTCAACCTGGTCAGCATGGACGAGATGGGCTCTGTGGGCAAGATCGAAGTGCTGCAGGGCCGTGAATCGCGCTGGTTCCCCGTGGCCGAACTCACGCCCACGGGCAGCGGCCCCCTGGTGCCGCCCATGGTCACCATCCAGATCATCGGCGGCCGCAAAGAGAAGATCCGCGCTGGCGATGTGCTGGGCGCACTCACCGGGGAGATGGGCTTCACCCGCGAACAGATCGGCAAGATCAACGTGAACGATTTCTCCACCTACGTGGCGGTGGACCGCGCCATTGGCGCGCAGGCTGCACAGCGTCTGAACCAGGGCCGCGTCAAGGGCAAGACGGTGAAGGCGCGGCTGGTGACCGATGGCGAATTCTTTGAATGAAATCGGCCTGTGGCGCTTTCTCATAAAGCGCAGGCAGCTATTGAATTGATAGTATTTGATCACCTGAGCCATCCACCAACGCCATGTCTAACTCTGCTTCTTCGCCCCGCCCCTGGCTCACGCCCCGCAACCTGTTGTGGGCCTCGGTCTGTGTGGCCGTGCTCACCATCGCGCTCAAAACCCTGGCCTGGTACGTCACGGGTTCGGTCGGTCTGCTGTCGGACGCCATGGAGTCCTTCGTCAACCTCGCCAGCGCAGTGTTCGCCCTGGCCATGGTGACGGTGGCGCAGCTGCCGGCCGACGACAACCACCCCTATGGCCACCACAAGGCCGAATACTTCTCCTCGGGTTTCGAGGGCATCCTCATCGTGGGGGTGTCGGCGGGCATCATGTGGGCGGCCGTGCACCGGCTGATGGACCCGCAGCCGCTGGAGCAGGTGGGCTGGGGCCTGGGGCTGTCGGTGCTGAGCTCGGCGCTCAATGGCCTGCTGGCATGGGTGATGTTCCGCACGGCGCGGGAGCACCGCTCCATCGCGCTGGAGGCCGACGCGCGTCACCTTGTCACCGATGTCTGGACCTCGGCCGGCGTGCTCGTGGGCCTGGTGGGCGCGGCGTTCACGGGCTGGCTGTGGCTCGATTCCGTGGCGGCCATCATCGTCGCGCTCAACATCCTCAAGGAAGGCGTGGAGCTGGTCTGGCGCTCCTCGCAGGGCCTGATGGACGAGGCCGTCGAGCCCGAGGTGCAGTCCACCATCGACGCCACCTTGCAGGGCTTCGTGCAGGGCCAGCCGCCCGGCGCGCTGCGCTTTGACCATGTGACCACGCGCCGCGCCGGCCAGCGCCGCTACGTCGATATGCACATGCACATGCCGGCCGACTGGACCTTGCACCACGCCGCCGAGCTGCGCGGCCAGGTCGAGCGCGCCTTGATGGCCGCCGTGCCCGGCCTGCGCGCCACCATCGAGCTGCTGCCGACCGATGTGGAGGCGCATTTTGACGACCGTCCTGACGACCCCAAGGATGCAGTGCAATGATCAGCGTCTTGCAACGCGTGCGCGAAGCACGTGTCGATGTGGAGGGCCAGACCGTGGGCGCCATCGGCGCGGGCCTGCTGGTGCTGGTGTGCGCCGAGCGCGGCGACAGCGAAGCCGAGGCCGACAAACTGCTGGCCAAGATCCTCAAGCTGCGCATCTTCAGCGACGACGCGGGCAAGATGAACAAGAGCGTGCAGGACATCGGCGGCGGCCTGCTGCTGGTCAGCCAGTTCACGCTGGCGGCAGACACGTCGAGCGGCAACCGCCCCGGCTTCAGCCAGGCCGCTGCGCCCGACGATGGGCGGCGGCTGTTTGACTACGTGGTGGAGCGGGCGCGCGCCCTGCACCCTGTGGTGCAGACGGGCCAGTTCGCCGCCGACATGCAGGTGCACCTGGTCAACGACGGGCCGGTGACCATTCCGATGCGCATGGCGCCAGCCACACCAGCCCACGCGGCTGCATGAGAACCTTCTTTCTCTACCTGGCCACGGCGCTGGCCGAGATCGTGGGTTGCTACCTGCCCTGGCTGTGGCTGCGCCAGCAAGGCCCGGTGTGGCTGCTGCTGCCGGCCGCTGCCAGCCTGGCGCTGTTTGCCTGGCTGCTGACCCTGCACGACACCGCCTCGGGCCGGGTCTATGCCGCCTATGGCGGCGTTTACATTGGCGCGGCCATTGTGTGGCTGTGGGTGGTGGATGGCGTGCGACCGTCTGCCTGGGACGTGGCCGGTGTGGCCGTCGCCTTGCTGGGCATGGCGCTGATTGCCTTCCAGCCGCGCTGAGGGGCGTCCAGCCGCCATGTCCGGGCGTTCCGCCGCACGAGCGGGCGGGTTTTGGTTCAAAAATGAGAGCTGATAACGCTTGCCATGTAAGCGTTAGAGTCGATTTTCATGGGTTTTTTGCTGCCACCAACGGTGACTCCGGCAGCCACCGGAAACCCATCGACGCCAGCGCCAGCCAGCCCGCGATGGCCAGCATCACGGCGGTGTGCGGGTCGGTGCCGCGCTGCGCGGCCCAGGTGGCGACGATGCCGGTGAACCACTGCATCAGCGCCACCCCCAGGAACATGGCCATGGTGAAGGCCGAGAGGGCGCGGCCCGTCAGCGCGGGAGGGTAGGAGGCGCGCACGTCGGCGTACTGCAGCACGCCGTAGCCCGACAGCAGACCCATCAGCAGGATCAGCGCCACGCTGGCGCCCGTGTGCTGGCGCAGCAGCGCCAGCGCTACGAACAGCGCGGCCATCAGCAGTGAGGCGTTGGCGATCCAGGGCCGGCGCTTGGCGGTGCCGGGGTCCAACCGGCCCGACAGGCCGGGAGCGAACAGCGCGATGAGCGACAGGGCGAGCGCGACGTTGCCGCTGTCCACCAGCGTGAGGTGGAAGCGGTCCATCAGCAGCGGCGCCAGCCACAGGCCGCGCAACGACAGGAAGGCGGCGTAGCCCGACATGCCCAGCAGCAGAATGCCCCAGGTGTGGGGCAGGAGCAGCAGCTCGGCAAAGCCGCGCAGGGCCTGGCCCCAGGTTTCTTGCGCGGCGGGCGCTGCGCGCAGCGGGGGCTCGTGCACGCGCAGATAGATCAGCAGCCACGACAGCGCGCTCAAGCCGGCCAGCACGGCGTATCCGGTGCGCCAGCCGCCGTGCTGCACCAGCCAGGCGAGCGGGGTGCCGGTGAACAGCAGGCCCAGCCCGCCCACGCCCATGGCCACGCCCGAGATAAAAGCGAAGCGATCCGCCGGAAAGTGCCGCGCGATGAACAGCGTGCAGGCCAGGAAGGCGGGCGAGCAGCCCATGCCGATCAGCAACTGGCCCGCCATGAGCCCGGCATAGCCAGGCGCCAGCGCGGAGAGTGCCGAACCGGCAATCGCCAGCGGAAAGGCTGTGAGCACGGTGCGCCGCAGGCCGTACAGGTCCAGGCCCACCCCCATCAGCAGCTGGGCCACGCCGAAGGACAGACCGAACAGCCCGGCAAAGGCGCCGAGCGACTGGGCGGACAGCCCGAATTCCGCCGTCAGCCCCTGGGCCAGGATGGCGGTGGTGGTGCGGAATGCCTGGCTGAGCGCGAAGCCGCTGAGCAGCGCCAGCAGCATGACCCAGAGCGCGCGCTCGTCCGTGGGCCCTGGGCTGGTGGGCTGCGTGGTGTGCTTGTTCACTGCCGCCAGAAGAACAGCCCGGCCATCACCAGGCCCGTGGCCACAATGCCCCAGCGCAGCACCGGCGCGGGCAGCTTGCGCGCCACGCGGGCGCCGCCGTAGCCGCCGGCGGTGGCGGCCAGCATCATCATCAGCGCCTGGGGCCAGTGCACCACGCCGCCTGCGGCGTAGATGGCCACGGCGATGGCCGTGAGCAGGGCCGAAACCCAGTTCTTCAGCCCGTTCATGGCGTTGAGGTTGGTCTGGCCCAGCAGGCCGAACAGGGCCAGCAACAGAATGCCCAGCCCGCCGTTGAAGTAGCCGCCATAGCCCGCCACGGCCAGCACGCCCAGGGTGGCCCGGGCAGTGGAGGGCTTGCCGCCCGCCAGGCGCGCGCGCAGCCAGGGGCCGAAGGCAAACAGCGCCGTGGCCGCCAGCAGCAGCCAGGGCACCACCTTGCGGAAGGTGGCGTCGGGCGTGACCAGCAGCAGCGCCGCACCGGCGGCGCCGCCGATCAGCGAGAGCACCACCAGCAGCCGCATCGACAGGCCCGGCGGCGGGGCGGTGTCTTCACGGAAGCCCCAGGCCCCGGCGATGTAGCCCGGCAGCAGCGCCACCGTGCCCGTGGCATTGGCCGCCACGGGCGGCACGCCGGTGAACACAAGCGCGGGCAGCGTCAGAAAGCTGCCGCCTCCGGCGACGGCGTTGAGGGCGCCGGCGATGAAGGCGGCGGTGAGCAGCAGGGCGGTTTCCAAGACATCTCCTCCAGTCCCAGGCCTGGGAAGCAGCCTGGAATCATTCCTGCGATCTTAGGTGTGAATTGTCGGAATATTGCCCTTGATTGGCTCTAAAAAAGTGGGCATTGCTTTGCCGGAATGTGATGGGTGCGCCACGGGTCGAGGGCCTTACCTGGCGTAGGGGTCCGCAAACCCCAGCTCCTGCAGGATGGCGGTTTCGTAGGCTTCCATTTCCTGCGCATCTTCCTCGCTGGTCTCGTGGTCCCAGCCCTGGGCGTGCAGCGTGCCGTGCACCAGCAGGTGGGCGTAGTGCTCTTCCAGGCTCTTGTTCTGTTCGCGCGCCTCGCGCTCCACCACGGGGGCGCAGAGCACCAGGTCGGCGGTCACCAGGGGCTCCTGCGTGTAATCGAAGGTGAGCACGTTGGTGGCGTAGTCCTTTTTGCGGTAGTCGCGGTTCAGTTGCTGGCCTTCTTCGGCACCGACGATGCGCACGGTGATCTCCGCATCGGTGGCCAGGGCGTGGCGAATCCAGCGCGTGACCTTGTGGCGCGGAAGCACAGCGCGGTGGGCGGCGACGCCATCAAAGCGGCCGAATTGCAGTGACAGGGAGAGGGTATTTAGGGTCATTTATGCCTCTAGCGCTTATGGGGTAAGCGCTTGCAGCTATCAAATAAGGAGTTTTTGCGAACCTGGAACCTGTCTAGTCTGCGCGGCTGCGCGGCTGCGCGCGACGGGCGCCCGGCGCGGTGCGTCGTATGCGTCCACGATGCGCGCAACCAGCGGGTGGCGCACCACGTCGGCGCTGGTGAAGCGGGTCACGGCAATGCCCTTGACGCGCTTCAACACCCGCTCTGCATCGACCAGCCCGCTCATGGCGCCCTTGGGCAAATCGATCTGGCTTACGTCGCCCGTCACCACCGCCCTGGCGCCAAAGCCGATGCGGGTGAGAAACATTTTCATCTGCTCGGGCGTGGTGTTCTGGGCTTCGTCCAGGATGACGAAGGCGTTGTTCAGCGTGCGCCCGCGCATGAAAGCCAGCGGAGCGATCTCGATGGCGTTGCGCTCGAAGGCCTTTTGTACCTTGTCGTAGCCCATCAGCTCATACAGCGCGTCGTACAGCGGGCGCAGATACGGGTCCACCTTCTGCGCCAGGTCGCCGGGCAGGAAGCCCAGGCGTTCGCCCGCTTCCACGGCGGGGCGCGTCAGCACGATGCGCTGCACGGCGCTGCGCTCCAGCGCATCTACGGCGCAGGCTACGGCCAGATAGGTTTTGCCCGTGCCCGCGGGGCCGATGCCGAAGGTGATGTCGTGCGTGGCGATGTTTTCAAGGTAGAGGTTCTGCGTGGGCGTGCGCCCGCGCAGGTCGGGCCGGCGGGTATTGAGCACGATGGCCCCCTCGGGCGCTTCCACCAGGGACTGGTCGCCCGCCAGCATGAGCTGCAGGTAGTCTTCAGTGATGGGGCGCTCGGCCATTTCATACAGGGCCTGCAGCAACTCCATGGCCTGGGTTGCCTTGGCTTTGGGGCCATCGACCTTGAACTGCTCGTGCCGGTGCGCAATGCGTACCTGCAGGGCCACCTCGATGGTGCGCAGGTGCACGTCGGCCGGGCCGCACAGGTGCGTGAGCCGGGTATTGTTGTGGGGGGTGAAGGTGTGGCGCAGGATCACGCGGATAATTCCAGTCAGGCAACGGAAAACACGGCAAGAAAGACGGCGCTGCAATAGGTGCGTGCGCCGGCAAAGGACATCCATGATAGGCAAATTGACCGGCACCCTGCTGGAAAAAAATCCACCCGAGGTGCTGCTGGACTGCCACGGCGTGGGTTACGAGGTGAATGTGCCCATGAGCACCTTCTACAACCTGCCCGCCGTGGGCGAGCGGGTAAGCCTGCTCACACAGTTCATCGTGCGCGAGGATGCGCAGCTGCTGTACGGCTTTGCCACACCGACCGAGCGCCACGCGTTTCGCGAACTCATCAAGATATCGGGCGTGGGGCCGCGCACGGCGCTGTCCATTCTCTCGGGCATGGGCGTGGGCGACCTGGCGCAAGCCATCACGTTGCAGGAGGCGGGCCGCCTGGTCAAGGTGCCGGGCATCGGCAAGAAAACCGCCGAGCGGCTGCTGCTGGAGCTCAAGGGCAAGCTGGGCGCCGACATGGGGGCGCATGCGCAGGTAACCAGTGATGCCCAGGTGGACATTCTGCAGGCGCTGCTGGCGCTGGGTTACAACGACAAGGAAGCGGCAGCGGCGCTCAAGGCCCTGCCGCCGGATGTGGGTGTGAGTGAAGGAATCAAGCTGGCCCTCAAGGCGCTGGCTAAATAACCCCTAACCAAACGGATTCAGGACGACGTAGCCATGAAATTTCGACAGTCGATGCAGTGGGTGTGCGTTGCAGGTGTGGCGCTGCTGGCGGCCGCTTGCGGCGGTGGGGGTGGTGG
>NZ_QOZT01000124.1:0-8487 GCF_003345135.1 Acidovorax sp. BoFeN1 | reverse complement strand
CCTGCCAGGCAGCCCCGCCCACGCCCGTGCAGCGCATGGCCGACATCGTGGCCCTGCTGGCCATGGCCCTGGTGGCGCTGGCCGGGGCTGCCTGGCAGGTGCGCCGGCCTTCTTCCCTGTCCGCGCAGCCCGGCCTTGCCGGGCTGTGATACCCCACCCATTCGAGAGAACACACCATGCAGATCGAAACCCCTCCCACCGAAAAACGCTACGAGAAGGCCGAGGGCGAACGCCGGGGCCTCGTCATCGTGAACACCGGCGACGGCAAGGGCAAAAGCACGGCCGCCTTCGGCCTGGCGCTGCGCGCGCACGGCCGGGGCAAGGCCGTGAAGATCTACCAGTTCATGAAGGTGCCCAGCGCGCGCTTTGGCGAGCACCGCCTGTTCGAGCAGATCGGCCTGCCCATCGAGGGCCTGGGCGACGGCTTCAGCTGGAAGAGCAAAGACCTGGAGCATTCCGCGCAACTGGCGCGCGACGGCTGGCAGAAAGCGCGTGCCGACATCCTGGGGGGCGAGCGCTTCCTGGTGGTGCTCGACGAAATCACTTACCCGCTGATCTACGGCTGGCTGCCGCTGCAGGACGTGCTCGACACCCTGGCCGCGCGCCCCAAGGACGTGCATGTGTGCCTCACGGGCCGGCGCTGCCCCGAGGAAATCATCGCCATTGCCGATACGGTGACCGAGATGAAGCTCGTCAAGCACGCTTTCCAAGCGGGCATTCCTGCGCAGCGCGGCATTGAGGACTGAATGCATTGGCACTGGCTGCACCCGCTCGTCGCCCGCCCCGGCGAGGGTGCTGCCTTCCTCGCTCTGGCGGCGCTGGTGGCGCTGGTGGTGGACCGCCTGTGGGGCGAGCCGCCCGCGCGCTGGCATCCGGTGGTGTGGATGGGCAGGGCGCTGGGCGCCTGCGGCCGCCGGGTCGCGCCGCAAGCGCCCACCGGTCGGGATTTGAAGCTATTTTGGCTTGGAGCGCTTTGCTGGTGTGCACTGGCAGCTATTGTTTTGGTAGTGGCTGCGCTGCTCCAGGCGGCAGTGTTGTATGTGTGGGGCGCGCCCACCGAGGTGTGCGAGGTGGTCGTCGATGTGCCGGGCATGGGCCTGGAGGGCGCATCTTCCGTGGTGGGTGTGCTGCGCCTGGTGCTGGCGGCGTTGCTGCTGGGCCTGCTGCTCAAGCCGCTGTTTGCATTCCGGTTGCTACTGCGCGAGGTGCGCGCGGTGGAAGATGCACTGGCCTGCTCGCTCGACGAAGGGCGTGCGCGCCTGGCCTGGCTGGTGAGCCGCGACGTCGCGCAGCTCAGTGCCGACGAGGTGCGCCAGAGCGCCATCGAATCGCTGGCCGAAAACCTCAACGACTCGGTGGTGGCGCCGCTGTTCTGGTTTGCCGTGGCGGGCCTGCCGGGCGCCGCGCTCTACCGCCTGGCCAACACCGCCGACGCCATGTGGGGCTACCGTGGCATGCGCGAAGGCCGCTACTGGGAGTGGGCAGGTAAGTGGGCCGCCCGGGCGGACGACGTGCTCTCGTGGCTGCCCGCGCGCATCACCGCACTGCTGCTGGCGTTGGCGGGCGGCGGCGTGCCGCTGCGCACCCTGGCGCGCGAGGCACGCCAGACCCCGTCGCCCAACAGCGGCTGGCCCATGGCGTCCATGGCGCTGGCGCTGGGTGTGCGGCTCACCAAACCGGGCGTGTACCAGTTGCATGCGCAGGGGCGGGCGCCCACGCCACGGGATGTGGGGTGGGCGCAAAAATTTGCTTCAAAAGTGGCTTGGACCCTTTCTGGTATTGCGGTGTCAGCTATTTTTATCGTAGCTATTCAAGGGGCCTGGAATGCCTGATGCCGCAGCCATGCCCTGCCACGGCGGCACCGACGGCCTCGGCGCGGCGCCGCATGACTTCTCGACCAACAGCAACGCCTGCGGCCCGTGCCCCATGGCCCTGGCTGCCGTGCAGCAGGCCGACGCCACGCGCTATCCCGACCCGGCCTACACCGCCTTGCGCGCGCAGCTGGCCGTGTTTCATGGCGTGGCGCCCGCACGCATCGTGCTGGCAGGCAGCGCCAGCGAGTTCATCCACCGCATCACGGCGCTGGCCGTGCGGCGCGGTGCAGGCGCCGTGGCGGTGCCTGCGCACGGCTATGGCGACTATGCCCAGGCCGCCCGCGCCTGGGGCCTGGCCTTCTGTCACGCACCCGGTACCGGTGCCGCGCTGCAATGGGCCTGCGAGCCCTCCAGTCCGCTGGGCCGGAGCGACACGGCGCTGGCCGCCTGGCTGCTGGACGGCAGTGGGCAGGACGCCCTGCGCGTGCTCGACTGCGCCTACCACCCCTTGCGCCTCGAAGGCCATGCGTCGCCGCCGGGGCGCCTGGGAAGCGTCTGGCAACTGTGGACCCCCAACAAGGCCCTGGGCCTGACGGGCGTGCGCGCCGCCTACGCCATCGCGCCGCAGGGCTGCGAGGCCGATGCGGCAGCCCTTGTTGCGCTGGCGCCGTCCTGGCCCGTGGGCGCGCACGGCGTGGCGCTGTTGCAGGCCTGGGTGCAGCCCCGCGTGCAGCACTGGCTGGCCGAATGCCTGGGTGTGCTGCGCGACTGGAAGGCGCGCCAGCTGGCGCTGTGCGCCGCCTTGGGCTGGGAGGTGCTGCCCGGCAGCCAGGCCAACTACTTCTGCGCGCGGCCCCCGGTGGCCGACCTACCCGCGCTGCTGCACCACCTGCGGGCGCAGGGCATCAAGCTGCGCGACTGCGCCTCGTTCGGCCTTCCCGGCGTGGTGCGCCTGGGCGTGCTGGCGCCCGAGGCGCAAGAGGCCTTGCGGGCGGCGGTGCATGGCCCCGGGCGGTGACAATACGCCCCCTGTGTCGATGTGCGAGGCCCCCCATGACCTATAGCGTCAAGGAAATTTTTTATACCCTGCAAGGCGAAGGCCACCATGCCGGGCGCCCGGCCGTGTTTTGCCGGTTTGCCGGGTGCAACCTCTGGAGCGGGGTGGAAGAGGGCCGAGCCAGTGCGGTGTGCCAGTTCTGCGACACCGATTTTGTCGGCACCGACGGCGAAGGCGGTGGCAAGTTTGCCGACGCCGCCAGCCTGGCCGCGCGCATCCATGCGCTGTGGCCTGCCGGCTACCCCGCGCAAAAATACGTGGTGTGCACCGGCGGCGAACCGCTGCTGCAGCTCGATGCCCCGCTGATCGACGCCCTGCACGCCGCCGGTTTCACGGTGGCGATTGAAACCAATGGCACGCTGCCGGTTCCGCGTGGCGTGGACTGGGTCTGCGTCAGCCCCAAGATGGGCTCGGATCTGGTGGTGCGCCAGGGCAACGAGATCAAGGTCGTCATTCCGCAGCCCGGGCAGCCCCTGGACGAATACGCTGCGCTGGATTTTGAACACCATTTTGTACAGGCCATGGACGGGCCGTTGCAGGCCACGAATCTGCGCCTGGCCATTGACTATTGCAAAGCCCATCCCCTGTGGAACCTGTCGGTGCAGACCCACAAGCTGCTGCAGATTCCCTGAAGGCAACAACGGACCCACCCATGCTGACCATTACCCGAAAAATGGAGTTCGATGCCGGGCATCGCATTCCCGACCACAACAGCCAGTGCCGCAACCTGCACGGCCACCGCTACACGCTGCTCATCACCCTCACGGGCGACGTGGTGCAGAAAGACGGCGAATCCGACAACGGCATGATCATGGACTTCGGCGACATCAAGGCGCTGGCCAAGGCGCACCTGGTGGACCTGTGGGACCACGCCTTCATCGTCTATGAAAAAGACACCGCCGTGCGCGCCTTCCTGGACAGCATGCCGGGCCACAAGACCGTGGTCATCGACCGCGTGCCCACGGTGGAAAACCTGGCCCAGGCCGCCTTTGACATCCTGAAAAACGTGTACCACGACCGCTTCGGCCGCCACCTGTCGCTGGCCAAGGTGACGCTGTACGAAACGCCCAATTGCTGGGCGGAGGTGGACGGCTGATGGCGGCCGCATGCGTCATGGTGCTGGGCACCACCAGCGGCGCCGGCAAAAGCTGGCTCACCACCGCGCTGTGCCGCTACTACAGCAACCAGGGCCTGAAGGTGGCGCCGTTCAAGGCGCAGAACATGAGCAACAACGCGCGCGTGGTCGAAGGCATCGATGGCGCCTGGGGCGAGATCGGATCGGCGCAGTACTTCCAGGCCCTGGCCGCGCGCGCTGTGCCTGAGGTGCGCATGAACCCGCTCTTGCTCAAGCCCGAGGCCGACACGCACAGCCAGGTGGTGCTGCTGGGGCAGGTGAGCGAGCCGCTCACCGCGTTGCCCTGGCGTGGCCGCAGCGCAGTGGTGTGGCCGCAGATCGCCGCCGCGCTGGACGAACTGCGCGCCGAGAACGACGTGGTGGTCATCGAAGGTGCGGGTTCGCCTGCCGAGACCAACCTGCACGCCAGCGACATCGTGAACATGCGCGTGGCGCGCCATGCCCATGCGCGCTGCCTGCTCGTGACCGACATCGACCGGGGCGGCGCCTTTGCCCACCTCTACGGCACCTGGGCGCTGCTGCCCGAGGACGAGCGCGCGCTGATCCACGGCTTCGTGCTCAACAAGTTCCGCGGCGACGCCAGCCTGCTCGCGCCCGCGCCGCAGCACCTGCAGGAGCGCACCGGCGTGCCCACCGTGGCCACCATTCCCATGCAGTGGCACCACGGCCTGCCGGAAGAAGATGGTGTTTTTGACGACCGCAGCACCACGCCCGGCGCCGTGCACACCACCGTGGCCGTGGTGGCCTACCCGCGCATCAGCAACCTCGACGAATTCCAGCCGCTCAAGAACGTGCCCGGCCTGCGCCTGCAGTGGGTGCGCAGCCCGGCCGATGTGGCGGGCCTGCGGCCGACGGACTGGATCGTGCTGCCGGGGTCGAAGGCCACCGCCGCCGACCTGGTCTGGCTGCGCGCGCAGGGCCTGGACCAGTCCATCGCCGCGCACGCGGGGCAGGGTGGCACCGTGCTGGGCGTGTGCGGCGGCCTGCAGATGCTGGGCGAGGCGCTGATCGACCCCGAGGGCATCGACGGCAACGGCCCCGGCCTGGGCCTGCTGCCCCTGGTCACCGTGTTCGAGCCCGCCAAGACCGTGCGGCGCACCAGCGCGGCCTTCGGGCCGCTCGCGGGCGCCTGGGCGCCGCTCTCGGGCGTGGCTGCCTGCGGCTACGAAATCCACCACGGCCAGACGGCCCAGCACCCCGCCATGGCCGCCAAGGGCGACGTGGTGCGCGAGGTCATGCCGGGCATCGCCTGGCAGAACCCGGCGGGCAACGTGCTGGGCGTGTACCTGCACGGCCTGTTCGAGGACACTGCCGTGCTGCACGCCCTGTTTGGCGCCCAGGCGCCGACGCTGGAGACCGTGTTCGACGGCCTGGCCGATGGCGTGGCCCGGCACTTTGAACCGGGTGTGCTGGACGCGCTGATCGCGTAAGAAATACGCTGCCTGCGGCTGCTATCATCGCGCCCCTCAGGTGCCCGATGCGATGAAGCAAAGGGAGAATCGGGAAGGCGGTGCAAATCCGCCGCGTGCCCAACGCTGTAAGGATGATGACCCCCGCTCAATGCCACTGGCCGCCAAGGCCGGGAAGGCGCGGGGGCCAGATGAATCCAAGCCAGAAGACCGGCCTGAATATCCAACGCGCTGCAAGGCCAGGCAGCGCGCTACCTATTCACGCACAGGGGACTGCAATGAATACCGCACCGGCGCAAGCCACGCAAAGCGTTCACGCCTTCACGCAAGAGGCCCGCGACGCCATTTACCAAACCATCTTTTCACGCCGCGACGTGCGCGGGCAGTTTTTGCCCATGCCGGTGCCCGACGAGGTGCTCAGCCGGATCCTCACCGCCGCGCATTACGCGCCCTCGGTGGGCTTCATGCAGCCCTGGAACTTTCTGGTGGTGCGCTCGCCCGAGACCAAGCGCCGCGTGCACGACGCCTTTGCCAAGGCGCACGCCGAAGCCGCCGACATGTTCGAGGGCGACAAGCGTGCGGCGTACCAAAAGCTCAAGCTCGAAGGCATCATCGAGTCGCCCATCGGCATCTGCATCACCTGCGACCGCGAGCGCACCGGCCCCGTGGTGGTGGGGCGCACCCACATGAAAACCATGGACCTGTACAGCAGCGTCTGCGCCGTGCAAAACCTGTGGCTGGCCGCGCGCGCCGAAGGGCTGGGCGTGGGCTGGGTCAGCATCTTCCACCAGGCCGACCTGCAGCAGGCGCTCGGCATTCCCAAGGGCATTACCCCCATTGCCTACCTGTGCGTGGGCTACGTCAGCCACTTCCACGACAAGCCCGAACTCGAATCCGCTGGCTGGCTGCCGCGCCTGCCCATGAAAGACCTCGTGTACTTTGAGCAATGGGGCCAGCGCGACGATCAGCAGCCGCTCATCGCGCACCTGCAGCGCGACCAGGCCGCCGCCCAGCGCGGCCGCCAGGCCACCCCGGCATAAACATGCCGCTGTGCACGGGGCTTGCCCGGTGCACCACCCCCACCGTCACACAACGCGCAGTCCCGTGCGTACGGGCCGCGCCGAACCTCTTTTGAAAGTTGAACCACGCCATGACCGCCCACCTGCCCCTGATTGCCGACATCGCCAACCCGCAGCTCACCCAGGCCCTGCAGCACAAGCTGGACCACAAGACCAAACCCCTGGGTTCTCTGGGCCGTCTGGAGCAGCTCGCGCTGCGCATCGGCCAGATTCTGGGCACCGAATCGCCCCGGCTGGAGCAGCCGCAAATGGTCGTCTTCGCGGGCGACCACGGCCTGGCCGCGCGCGGCGTGTCGGCTTTCCCCAGCGACGTGACCTGGCAGATGGTCGAGAACTTTTTGGCCGGTGGCGCTGCCGTCAGCGTGCTGGCGCGCCAGCATGGCCTGGCGCTCACCGTGGTGGATTGCGGCGTTGCGCGCGACATTGCGCCGCGCGCTGCCGTACCCGGCCAGCCCCAGCTGCTGGTGCGCAAGGTGGCTGCCGGCACGCAAGACGCGTCCATCGGGCCCGCCATGACGTCTGCGCAATGTGCCCAGGCGCTGCACAACGGCATGGATGTGGTGCAAGGTTTGCCAGGCAACGCGCTGCTGCTGGGCGAAATGGGCATTGGCAACACCTCGGTGGCGTCGCTGTTGCTGGCGCGCCTGTGTGGCGTGTCGCTGGAGGACTGCACCGGCGCCGGCACCGGCCTGGATGCGGGCGGGGTGGCACGCAAGCGTGCCGTGCTGGCGCAGGCGCTGGCGGCCAATGAAGGCGCGGTCAACCCGCTCGACGCACTGGCCGCGCTGGGCGGCTTCGAGGTGGCCACGCTGGTGGGCGCCGTGCTGCAGGCTGCGTCAGAGCGCCGTGTGATCGTGGTCGATGGCTTCATCACCAGCGCCGCCGTGCTGGTGGCTGCCCGCCTGCAGCCCCACGTGCTGCAGCGCTGCGTGTTCGCCCACGGCTCGGCTGAGCCCGGCCACGCGCATATGCTGGCGCACCTGCTGCCTGGCCAACAGGCCCAACCGCTGCTCGACCTGGGCCTGCGCCTGGGTGAAGGCTCGGGCGCGGCCCTGGCCTGGCCGCTGTTGCAATCGGCTTGTGCCGTGTTGCGCGAGATGGCCAGCTTTGAGGCGGCGGGGGTGGCAACGCAGTCGGTGTGAGCGGTGTGAGGCATGAGGCGCGCACGGTTTTGACGCTGTGCCGCACTCGCGTTAGTATTACAGATGTTATTACGAAAGCGACCATGCACACCCTCAAACTTACCCAGATCGGCAACTCGGTCGGCGCCATCTTTCCCAAAGAGTTGCTGGCGCGCCTGCAGCTCGAAAAAGGTGACGAGCTGTACGTCACCGAAACCCCCGACGGCCTGCGCATCACCACGCACAACCCTGAATTTGAAGCGCAGATGCGCGTGGCGCGCGAGATCATGAAAGAGCGCCGCGCCGTTTTGCACGAGCTGGCCAAATGACGCGCGAATGGGTCTGGCTGGACCGCGCCGTCATCCTTGCCATCCACGATATGCAACTGGCTGAACACGGCGGCGGCGCGGGTGTGCGCGATGCCGGCTTGCTCGACTCGGCGCTGGGCAAGCCCCTGCACCTGCAGGCCTACGGCGAGCCGCCCCCTGACGCGGCTGCGCTGGCCGCCTCGTATGGCTACGGGATCTCTCGCAACCATCCATTTATCGACGGCAACAAGCGCACCGGCTTTGTGGCGGCTGAGCTGTTTTTGCGCCTCAATGGACTGGCGCTGCACGCCGACGATGCGTCGTGCGTGCTGACGATGCTCGCCGTCGCCGCAGGCGACATGCCAGAACAAGAGTTTGCCGCGTGGCTGCGCGCGCACACTGCGGCGCGGGCATGAGTTGATTTGAAAATTTAAGCTGGCGGATTCCAGAACGAAGTGCACCAAGCAATAGGTTGGGCCAAGAGTGCATAGGATGCTCTCTTGTTGACCGGCCAGTCGCAAAGGAAAGCACTTTGAACTACACACACTTGACCCGAGAAGAACG
>NZ_QOZT01000123.1:0-8542 GCF_003345135.1 Acidovorax sp. BoFeN1 | reverse complement strand
CCCCGCTCAACACCAACGCCGCTCGCCCCGTCCGTCTTGCCATGCCAGCCTCCAAAAGGAATCGCTGGGTTGGCATGATCGCACATGATCACATTTACGTAAATGTTTTAACGGAACGATGTACTAGGCCGGGGTCGCCGCGGTCTGCGTGGGCGGCCGGAGCTGGCTGAAAACAAGAGCCGCCACAATCATGGCCGCACCACTCAGTCCGGACCATCCCAGCTGTTCGCCCAGCAACACCCAGGCGGTGACGGCGGCGAACACCGGCTCCAGCCCGAAGACGATGGCACTGCGCATGGCATCCACGCGCTGCTGGCCCCAGGCCTGCAGTGTCACCACCACCACGCTGGCCACAAAGCCCAGGTACGCGAGCGCCAGCCAGCTCGCCATTTGCAGGTTGCCCAGCGATTGGAACCAATCCATGTTGCCATCGCGCGCCAGCAGCAGCACTGTGGCGGCCGCGCACATCACGGTTGCCTGTGCGGCCGCCATGCGCGTGGCACGAAGCGGGTGCGCCGATGTGCGGCGTGCGCATTCTTCCAGTAGCAAGATATAGATGGCGTAGAACACCGTGCTGGCCAGCGTGAGCGAATCGCCCAGGTTCCAGGGATCGTTCTCGTGAAACATCAACGCCATGCCGGCGAACGCCATGGCGCAGGCCGCCCACAGGCGCCAGCCATAGCGGCGCCCCAGGGCCGCCATGGCGATCAACGGCACCACGAGCACATTGAGCCCGGTGACAAACGCATTGCGGTTGCTGCTGGTGCGCGCAAGGCCTTCAATCTGGAGCCAGAACGCCACAAACAGCAGTAGCCCCAGCGCACAACCCCACAAGCGCTCCTTGGGTCGCATGCCCACCCACAAAGGTGCCAGCACCAGAAGTGCCAGGGCAAAGCGCAACCAGATGATCTGCAGGGCATCCAGGTGCGCCGATAGCAGCTTCATGGCGGGGAAAGTGGTTCCCCACACAGCGGTGACGACCAACAGGGCCCAAAGGCCAAAACGTTCAGAACGCATAAAAAATGGAATGGTGCCCAGCGCGCGCACCGGCCAGGCCAATGCGCTGAGGGTCAAGGGGCGGCAAAGGAACGAGGCCCGTGCGGCAGGGCGTTTCGCGGGCAGGTCCGACCTGGCGTGGGCGGATCAAGCACCCATCCGGCCAATGAAGGCGCGGATACGGTCATTGGCCGGGTTGTTGAAGAACTCCGCGGGGGGCGCATCGTGGGCAATTCGCCCTTTGTCGAAAAACAGCACGCGGTCTGCCACTTCGCGCGCAAAGCCCATCTCGTGGGTCACCACGATCATGGTCATGCCGCCACGCGCCAGTTCGCGCATCACATCCAGCACCTCCTGCACCATCTCGGGGTCCAGCGCCGAGGTGGGTTCGTCAAACAACATCACCTTGGGTGCCATGGCCAGGGCGCGGGCAATGGCCACGCGCTGCTGCTGCCCCCCGGACAGCTGCCATGGGTACTTGTGTGCATGGTCCTGCATGCCAACTCGGCGCAGCAGGGTCATCGCCTGCTCGTTGGCCTGGGCCCTGGCGAGATGGCGCAGGCGCCGTGGAGCCAGCGCCACGTTGTCGAGTGCACTCATGTGGCCAAACAGGTTGAACTGCTGGAACACCATGCCCACTTCGCAGCGCTGCTGCTGCAGGGTGCGGGGATCGTCGGTCACCGGCACGCCACCGATGCGGATAGTGCCGCTGTCGTGAGGCTCCAGCCGGTTGATGGCGCGCAGCAGGGTGCTTTTCCCCGAGCCTGATGCGCCAATGATCACCGTCACCTCACCCGTGTTGAAGTGCGTGGACACCTCTTTCAGCACCTGGTTCGTGCCAAAGGACTTGCAGACTTTCTCTGCCACGATGTAGGGCATGGGGGCGCTCATTGGATGCGCCCTTCCACATCAAAACGGTGTTCGATGGCGTTGGAAAGCTGGGTCACCAGCGTGGTCAGCAGCAGGTAGGTCAGGGCTACCGTGGTCAAGGTGGCAATGGGCTGAAACGTCGCCGACTGTATGCGGTTGCCCACATTGGTGAGCTCCACCACGCCAATGGCATAGGCCAGCGAAGAATCCTTGAGCAGCGCCACAAAGTTGCTGACCAGGGGCGGCAGCGATATCTTGAAAGCCTGCGGGAACACCACGTCGAAAAACACGTGGCCCCGGCCAAGGCCCAGCGCGCGCGCGGCTTCCGTCTGGCCCCGGGGCACCGCCAGCAGACCGGCGCGGATCGCTTCGGCGTTGTAGGCGCCCACGTTCAGGCCCAGCGCCACCACGGCGGCGGCAAAGTCAGGCAGATTCAGGCCCGGCACCAGCACCGGGAGCGCGAAGTAGACAAACAGGATCTGGACCAGCAGCGGTGTTCCGCGGATCGCCCAGATGTAAAAACCCGACAGCCAGCGCAAGCCGATCCAGCGGGCGGTGCGCGCCAGTGCCGCACCGGTGCCCAGGACCAGGCCCACCGTGCCGCTGATCAGCGTCAGCCACAGTGTGGTGCGTGCGCCATCGGAAAACGCCTGGGCGTTGGAACCAATGGGTTCGGGGAACAAGGAAAGTATCTGGCCGAGAAGGACCAGCATGACCACCATGAGGACCAGAGCCGCAATCAGCGTAGCGTTGCTGCGCTGCTGGCGGCTCCAGTGGCGCGGCCAAAGGGCAATGAGCATGGATCAGAGAGGGCCGGAGCCCCCGTTCTCAGTTACAGCGTACGTCTTCGTTGAAGTACTTCTTGGACACGGCGGCGTAGCTGCCATCGGCCATGGTTTCGGCCAGAGCCTTGTTCCATGCGTCTGCCAGGGTCTGGTTGCCCTTGGCGACTGCCGAGGCAATGCGCTCGATGAACACCATTTCACCCAGCTTGAGGCCGGCCGTGGGGTTCTTGGCCACCATTTCCTTGGCCACGAAACGGTCGGTCACCCAAGCGTCCACCCGGCGCGAGGTGAGCGCGCTGCGTGCATCCACATCGGTGGGGAAGTTCTTCATTTCCTTGATCGTTGTGACCTTTTGGACGTTTTCCAGATAGCTGGTGCCGGTCTGCACTGCAACGGTCTTGCCGGCCAGGTCCTTGGCACTGCGGATGGCAGGGTCCATGGCGATCACCATGCCGCCAGAGCAGTAGTGCGGAGCGGTGAACGTTACGGCCTTGGCGCGTTCTTCGGTCACGCCGTGCGATGCAATCACCAGATCCCAGCGGTCCTGCTTCAGGCCGGTCAGCAGGGCGTCAAAACCGATGGTTTTCCATTCAATTTTCAGGCCCATCTTTTTGGCGGCGAGTTCTGCCACTTCCACCTCGAAACCCGTCAGGGTGGTGCCCTTGAAGTAGTTGAAGGGCGCAAACTGTCCTTCGGTGGCCACAATGATCTTGCCACTCTTCTTGATGTCATCGAGGGAGCGGGCCTGTATGGAAAAAGCAGCACACAGTGCCAGGGTAGATGCGATGACCTTGAAGAATTTCATGGAGGAATCCTGTCGTGGGGTGGTGCAGATACAAAAAATCCGGCTTGCGGGTCACGCAACCGGAGCCAAGGAAATGATAGTACCCAAAGATGGTGGGCGTCACAAATCTGCCGCAATTATAAATGGCGCCCAGTCCACAACGCCTATAGCGGACAACCCTGCCCCCCGGCCGCGGCGCAGTGGACGCTGTGTGTGGCCGGTGGGGTTTCAGCGCAGGAAGGCGTCGTAGCCCGTCTTGAGAATCAAAGTGCTTACGACCACGATGAAAATGCCGCGCACAAAGCCGGTGCCGTGTTTGAGCGCCATGTGCGTGCCCAGCAGGCTTCCCACGATGTTCGCCACCGCCAGCGTCACGGCGAAGTGCCACCACACATGGCCTTTGGCGGCAAAGAGCGCAATGGCCGCGATGTTGGTGGCGCAATTGAGCAGCTTGGCCGACGCTGATGCGTTGAGAAAGTCATAGCCCAGCAGGCGCACGAACAGAAAAACAAAGAAGCTGCCGGTACCGGGGCCGAAGAAACCGTCATAAAAACCGATGAGCGCACCGATCAGGCTGGCGATCAGCACCTCGGCCCGCCCCTCATGGCGGGGCTTGTGGTGTCGTCCCAACTCTTTTTTTGCGAGTGTGTAGACCAGCACGCCCAGCAAGACGAGTGGCAGCAGCTTGCGCAGAAAATCTGCCGACACCACCGTGACAGCCCACGCGCCGGCGAATGCACCCATGAATCCGGCCGCTGCAGCAGGCAGCATGGCAGACCAGCGTATCTGCACACGCCGACCGTATTGCCAGGTGGCCATGGCCGTTCCCCATACCGCTGCGGCCTTGTTGGTGCCCAGCAGCGTGGCCGGTGGCGCGCCCGGAAAAGCCGCAAACAGCGCTGGAACCATAACCAGCCCCCCACCGCCCACGATCGCATCCACAAAACCTGCGAGCAGCGAGGCCAGGGTAATAAAAATCCATTCCATCCCAGGATTTTCGCACCGTGAGTGCTATCAATTTCGTGATTGCTTGCCCCGTGGTTCCGGTGCTGCGCACAGAAAATGGGCAAGAAAAAAGCGCTGGGATCGCCAGCGCTTATAAAAAGGATGCACCTCGTTGGGTGCTTTAAATTTGGTTATTGGTAGAAAAGATGTCTCCTCGGGCCCCTCGCTTGGCACACCGGAGCGCGCTTTCGAGTGGGGCAACTGTAATGGTTGCACTCCGATGGTGCATTGGGAGTTTCCCGCACCCCTTTGCAGCGATTCAGAAGCGCTTTCGCCTTGAAAAGAGGCCGCCGGCTGGCATGGCTCGTGCAATGCGTTCGTAACAATTTGCGAAAGGGAGTCTCTATGCGGGCATTCATGCAGCGGTTGATGGTGATATTGGCGCTGGGTCTGGGGTTGTGCATCAGTGCAATGGCGCAAACGGGGCCATTGACCGCGCCACCTAACGCGACACAGGCAGCACAGGTGGGCGTGGCTGATGTTGCGAAGCCACCAACGCGCCCCGCGCTGGTCGACCACAACACCGTGAGTGCGGCACACACTGGCTGGATGATGACTTCCACCGCCTTGGTGCTGCTGATGACGCTTCCGGGCATTGCACTTTTTTATGCCGGCATGGTGCGCCGCAAGAACGTGCTCAACACCATGGCCAGCGTGGTTGCCATTGCGGCACTGGTCAGCCTGTTGTGGTTTGCGGCGGGGTATTCGCTGGCATTTACGCCGGGCAGCGCCTGGCTCGGCGGTTTTGACCGCATGGGATTCACGGGACTCGATTTCCAGCTGGCACAAGGACGGCTGGCTGTGAGTCATGTAGCTCCGCATATCCCTGAGTCGGTGTACGCCATGTTTCAGCTCACGTTTGCCATCATTACCGCAGCGTTGCTGGTGGGCGCGTTGGTCGAGCGCATGCGGTTTTCTGCCGTGTTGATCTTTGTCGGTCTTTGGAGCTTGCTGGTCTATGCCCCCGTGGCGCATTGGGTGTGGGAGCCCGGCGGCTGGCTGGCCCAGATGGGTGCGCTGGATTTTGCTGGCGGCTCGGTAGTGCATGTGAACGCGGGCGTTGCAGGGCTGGTGTGCGCCTGGTTCCTCGGCCGCCGCACGGGCTATGGCCGAGAGCCTTTCGAGCCTTACAACCTGGGGCTCACCATGGCGGGCGCGGGCATGTTGTGGGTGGGCTGGTTTGGCTTCAACGCGGGCTCTGCCGTGGCCGCCGATGGGCGCGCGGGCCTGGCGATGGCGGTGACGCACCTGGCGGCAGCGGCGGGTGCCTTGTCGTGGATGCTGGGCGAATGGGTGGTACGAGGGCGGCCATCTCTGCTGGGCCTTTGCTCTGGCCTGGTGGCGGGGCTGGTGGCCATCACGCCCGCTGCGGGCTTTGTGACACTGCGCTCGGCAGTGGTGATTGGCCTGGTTGCGGGCCTTGCGTGTTACTGGGGCGCCACGGGACTCAAGCGCCTGCTGCGCGCCGATGACTCGCTGGATGTTTTTGGTGTGCATGGCATTGGCGGCATCGTGGGCTCGCTGCTCACGGGCGTGCTGGCCAACGAAACTGTGGGTGGCGTGCAGGGCAGCCTGTCCACCCAGGCCATTGGTGTGGGCGCGGTGATGGCCTACAGCCTGGTCGCGACGGCTGCGCTGCTATGGATCATCAATTTTGCGATGGGCCTGCGCGTGGATGTGCAGAGCGAGCAGACCGGGCTCGACATCGCCCAGCACCGCGAACGCCTGGGCGGATGAAGGGTTTTGACATGCCTGATGCCGACAAGCTCGCCATTGCTGCCCATCTGCATGTTTTGTTGCGCCGCAAGACGGGGCGCGTGACAGACACCGAATGGATGGCGGTCAACGCCGAATATGCGCTGGAGATCGTGCGCTTTGCCCGCCAGCGCGCCCAGGAAGACAACGTGCCCGAATTGGCCGAGTGGGCTGCACGTCTGGACCACGCTATCCATGCTCCAGCCCCTGACGCGGAGCGCCGCCCGTTGCTGGACGTAGCTGCGCAGGCAGTGCGACAGCGCATCGCGCCGTCGCCCGAGGTGCCGCGCTATGTGGGTGGTATCCGCTGAAGCTGTCCGAGTCTGCGGCCTTTCTTCAGGGGGCGTCACTGCATGGGCGGTACGACCGGGCGGCTGTGTCAGTGCCCGGATGCCGCCTTGCGCGCCTCCAGGATCCACTCGGCGGCCTTTTCGGCCAGCATCAGCGTGGGCGAATTGGTGTTGCCGCTGGTGATGGTGGGCATGGCCCCGGCATCCACCACGCGCAGGCCGTCAATGCCGCGCACCCGCAACTGTGGGGTGAGCACCGCCATCGGGTCGCCATCGCGCCCCATCTTGGTTGTGCCCACGGGGTGGAAGATGGTGGTGGCAATGTCGCCGGCCAGCCGGGCCAGGTCTTCATCGGTTTCATATTGCGTGCCGGGTTTCCATTCCTGGGGCTGGTACCGGCTCAGCGCCGATTGCGCAACGATGCGGCGCGTGACGCGCAGGCTATCGGCCGCCACCTTGCGATCCTCGGGGGTGCTGAGGTAGCGGGGGGCGATGGCGGGCGCGTCCTGAAAGCGGCCCGTCTTGATCTGCACGCTGCCCCGGCTGGTGGGGTTGAGGTTGCACACGCTGGCCGTGAAGGCCGGAAAGCTGTGCAGCGGCTCACCAAAGGCATCGAGCGACAGCGGTTGCACGTGGTATTCGATGTTGGGCCAGGGCTGGTCGGGGCTGCTGCGCGTGAAGGCGCCCAGCTGCGAGGGCGCCATACTCATGGGTCCGCTGCGCTTGAGGGCGTATTCCAGTCCGATCTTGGCCTTGCCCCACAGCGAGTTGGCCATGGTGTTGAGCGTTTCCACGCCCTGCACCTTGAACACGGTGCGGATCTGCAGGTGGTCTTGCAGGTTGGCGCCCACGCCGGGCAGGTCGTGCACTACGTCAATGCCATGCTGGCGCAGCAGTGCTGCGGGGCCGATGCCCGACAGCTGCAGCAATTGGGGCGAGTTGACGGCGCCTGCGCTCAGGATCACTTCATGTCTGGCATGGACTGTCACCATTTCGTTGCCGGTCCACACCTGCACGCCGGTGCAGCGCCGGCTGCCGTCCGGCTGCGTCGCGGTGAGAAGCTTGGCCGCCTGGGCGGCGGTCCACATCTCGAAGTTGGGGCGTCCGTAGCAGGTGGGGCGCAAAAAGGCCTTTGCGGTGTTCCAGCGCCAGCCATTTTTCTGGTTGACCTCGAAGTAGCCCACGCCTTCGTTGCTGCCGCCGTTGAAATCATCGGTGGCCGGAATGCCCGCTTGTTGCGCTGCCTGGGCAAAAGCATCCAGTACATCCCAGCGCAGGCGCTGCTTTTCCACGCGCCATTCGCCCGTGCCGCCAGTGCTCTTGCTACCGTGCAGGCGTTTGAAATTTTCATTCACACCGCTGGGCTGGTCGAGGCGCCAGTGGTCCTCGTGGCGGCGGAAATAGGGCAGGGCGTTGTCCCAGCGCCAGCTGTCGTCACCCGTCAGTTGGGCCCACTGGTCGTAGTCGCGCGCCTGGCCACGCATGTAGATCATGCCGTTGATGCTGCTGCAGCCGCCCAGCGTTTTGCCACGCGGGTAGCGCAGCGTGCGGCCGTTCAGCCCGGCGTCGGGTTCGGTGTTGTAAAGCCAGTCGGTGCGGGGGTTGCCGATGCAGTAGAGGTAGCCCACGGGGATATGAATCCAGTGGTAATCGTCTTTGCGGCCGGCTTCAATCAGAAGCACCCGGCTGCGGCCGTCGGCACTCAGGCGGTTGCAAAGCAGGGCGCCGGCCGTGCCGCCGCCGATGATGATGTAGTCAAACGTGGTGTCACTCATGGGATGAAAGCGGACTGCGGCGCTGCGCGAAACAAGAAAAGGGTCTGCGCACCATTGTGCGGCGGGCAATCCGTCTGTCGAGGGGGCAAACACCAGTTGCTACGCAATTTGTAGCTAATAGTGCTTTATGGTATTGCGCCGAAGGCTATTTTGATAGGCGGATTCCAGAACGAAGTGCACCAAGCAATAGGTTGGGCCAAGAGTGCATAGGATGCTCTCTTGTTGACCGGCCAGTCGCAAAGGAAAGCACTTTGAACTACACACACTTGACCCTAGAAGAAC
>NZ_QOZT01000122.1:0-8591 GCF_003345135.1 Acidovorax sp. BoFeN1 | reverse complement strand
CGCCTACCCGGCAGCGCACCCCATCCACCCCCGCCGCCGTACCCGAAGCCATGCAGGCCGCTCTGCAGGCCACGCTGGCCCCGTGGGCGCCTCAGCCGGTGCAGCAGGCCCGCGCCACGCTGCGCGCCGTCAACCTGGCCACGCTGTGGCCCCAAGCGCCCGCCACGCAGCTGAACGGCACGCTGCAGGCCGGCCCCACCGCGGACCAAGGCACTCCTGGCTGGGCCGTGCAGGCACAAATCAACAACGAGCTGGCAGGCCCATGGGACCAATCGCGCCTGCCGCTCACCGCCCTTGCCGCCAGCGCCAACTGGGATGGCACGCGCTGGAGCATTCCCGACGCTACGGCCAGCGTGGGCAAAGGCACGGCCACGCTGCAAGGCCACTACACGCCCGCCACGGGCGCCATCGACGGACAGGCCCAGCTGCGCAACCTGCCCCCCGAGGCGCTGCACACGGCGCTGGCGGCAGCGCCGCTCTCGGGTAGCGTGGTAGCGCAAACCCAGGGCAACGGCAGCATGGCTTTCACGGCCGACATCCAGGCCAGCAAAGCCACAGCGCCGCGAGCGCCACGCGCCCCTGCGCTGCGCATCAATGCCTTGCAAGCCAAGGGGCAGTGGCAGGCGCAAGAAAATGGCGGCACGGTGCGACTGGAACGCCTGCTGGTCGATGCCATGCAGGCCCGGCTGGAGGCCACCGACCTGCGGGTGGCGCTGGGCACCCCATCCGCACAAGGGAAGTTGCAACTCACAGTGCCCGGCGCCAGCGCCCAGACCACGGGTGCAATGGCCCCCCGCACCGGTGCCGGATCGCTGCAAGTGCAGTGGACCGACGCCGACCGCACCCAGCGCTGGCTGACCAGCCTGCCGGGCCTGGCCACGGCCCTGCAAGGAGCCACGATCAAGGGCCAGGCGCAACTGACCAGCCGCTGGACCGGCGGCTGGCAAAGCCTGGCAGAGCAGCTGCAGGCTGCCCGGACAGGCACGGCGCCGCCCGCGGACAAAACCCCGTTCACCCTGCAGGCCACGCTGACCGCACCGCAACTCGACCTGACCCTGCCGCCGGGCAACGCATCTACGGCGACCGCTGTGCAGTTGCAATCGCTGCGGGCAGAACTGGCGGGTTCGCTGCGGCAGGCCACGCTGGCACTGGACGGCACGCTGCGCACGGGCACACTGCAGACCACGCTGCGCACGCGCGTCGCGGGCGGGCTGGCATCCGCCGCGCTGTGGAAAGCGCAGGTGAACGAGCTGCGTATGCAGGCGCAAGACACCCAACGCCCCGGCCCCTGGACACTGGAGCTGTTGCAGCCCCTGGCCTTGACGGCGCAGCTGGGCCAGCCACCCGCCACACCTGGCACGGTGGCGCTGCAGGCTGCGGCGGGCCAGGCCCGCCTTACCGGCCCGCTGCCCGGCAGCGTGGCGCTGCAATGGCAACCCACGCGCTACCAGGCAGGGCCCGGCACGGCAATGCGCCTGCAAAGCCAGGGCCGCTTGGAAGGCCTGCCCTTTGCATGGCTGGATGCGCTGGGGCTGGAAGGGACGCCCGCAGTGGCTGGCAAACCGGCCCAGCCGCTGCTGGCCCGCCTGGGCCTGGGGGGCAACATGGTGTTGGAGGGCCAATGGAACGTGGATGTCGGTTCCACGCTGCGCGCCCAGGCCAGCTTGCGGCGCACCAGCGGTGACCTGCGCATCCTCACCGGCGAAACTGCCCCGGTCACGGTGCTGCAAAGCTCTGGCCAGGGCACCGGCGCGGGCAGCCCCACCTCCATCACCACCCCGCAGCCCGGCAGCCCTGCCGGCGTGCGCCAGGCCGAACTGACGCTGGAGGCCGAAGGCGACGCCCTGCGCGCGCGCCTGCTCTGGGCCAGCGACCGCGCCGGTGATATGGATGCCACCGCCAACACCCGCCTCACCCTGGGCGACTCGCCGGCGGGGGGCAACGCACTGGCGGGTGTCACCTGGGCGCCCGATGCTCCGCTGGCCGCCACCGTGCGCGCCCGCCTTCCCGATGTGGGCGTGTGGTCGGCCCTGGCTCCACCGGGCTGGCGCGTGCGCGGCACCCTCGACGCCAACGCCACCCTTTCGGGCACCCGCAACGCCCCCCGTTGGGCCGGCACGCTGGGTGCCGACGGCCTGGCCGTGCGTTCCATCGTCGATGGGGTAGACCTGCAGGGCGGCAAGCTGCGCGCCACACTGCGCGGCAATCAGCTCGACATCACCGAATTCCGCTTGCAAGGCGGGCGCGGCAGCAACGCGCGCATTGCCGGCTTCAGCGGCAACCGCACGCCCGCGCCGCAAGACGGCGGCACGCTCACGGGCTCGGGCCGGCTGAGCTGGGGCGAGCCCAATGAGGGCATGTCGGGCATTGCCATGGACATCACGGCCGAGGCCCGCGCGCTGCAGGTGCTGGTGCGCGCCGACCGGCAGGTCAGCGTGTCGGGCCAGGTGCAGGCGCAGCTGCAACAGGGCCAGTTCAGCGTGCGCGGCAAGCTCACCGCCGACCGGGCCACCATCATCCTGCCCGACGAATCAGCGCCCAGCCTGGGCTCGGACGTGGTGGTGCGCTCGGCCGCCAAAGACCGCGCAGACCAGGCCAAGGCCCAGGTGGCCGCCCGCGCCAACCAGAAAGCAGCGCAAGCCGAAACCCCCCGGCCACCTGCCATTGCCATCACCCTCAACCTGGGCCGCGACTTTGCGCTGCAGGGCCAGGGCATCACCACGCGCCTCACCGGCGAGCTGGACATCCGCAGCAGCACCGTGCCCGGTGCCCCACCCCGCGTGACGGGTGAGGTGCGCACCGACGCGGGCCGCTACCGCGCCTGGGGCCAGATGCTGGACGTGGAGACAGGCCTGATCCGCTTCAACGGCCCCTACAACAACGCTGCGCTCGACATTCTGGCGCTGCGCCCCAACATCAGCGTGCGCGCGGGCGTGCAGGTCACCGGCTCGGCCCTGTCGCCCCGTGTGCGGCTATATTCCGACCCCGAAATGCCCGACGCCGAAAAACTGTCGTGGGTGGTGCTGGGCCGCGATGCGGCCAACGGCGGCGCCGAAGCCGCTGTGCTGCAACAAGCCGCCCTGACCCTGCTGGGGCGCGGCGGCGGCAGCAACCCCACTGCCCAGGTGGCCAGCCGCCTGGGCCTGGACGAAATCGGCTTCAAGGGCCCCGGCACCGGCGAAGACGCCACCAGCGCCGCGCTCACCTTCGGCAAGCGCCTTTCCAAAGACATGTATGTGACCTACGAGCGCAGCCTGTCGGGCACGCTGGGCACGCTCTACATCTTCTACGACCTCTCGCGCCGCCTCACACTGCGCGGCCAGACAGGCGAAAAAAGCGCCGTGGACATCATCTACACCGTGCGCTACGACTGATTTCACCGCGAAAACCGGCGCCCCGCCCAGCCTCTACAATCGCCGGCTGCCTCCTCGTAGTTCAAGGGGATACTACAGAGGGAAAATTGGGTCACCGTATCAATTACGTATCAACGAACCTTCGATGGAAGCCCTACTCTTGGCGCCATCAACACCTGCACTGAGTGCAGGCCGAAGCCCAAGCGGCGGGGCCGAGGCTGCGAGCAGTGGAGGATGTGGCGCCTTGTGAGTGGCGTAAGCGTTGAATGTTGATGTGCACCCTTGGGATGACGTATATACAACCCCACATTCCTGATACGCTGGCATGTATATACACGCCGGTGTATCATCAGCGGCTCCAACATCTCCCCATGACGCATGAACAATCTTGTGATCTCCGACACCATCTTGACAAAATTGCGGGATAAGCATCAAGTGGATCGGCGTGAAGTTGAGCAGGCGTTCGGGAACAAGTGCGGCATTTTTTTGGTCGATGACAGAGAGGACCACAAGAGCGACCCTCCCACGCTTTGGTTTGTTGCCCCGACGAACAAAGGGAGGCCGCTGAAGATTGTGTTCATCTTTCGTGAAGGGAAAGTGTTTCTCCGCACGGCGTATGACGCCGACACGATTGCTCAGAGCATTTATGACGCCAAGGGGCGTTAACAAGGAGTTGGTTATGAACAAAGCTGTGAAACGCATTGAAAGCACGGATGCCGCCTGGGAAGACGGCACGCTGGGGTGCTCAATGGAGCATGCAGCAGTTGCGCCTGCCGATATGGAGCGGGCCATTGAAGAGAGCTTGGGGATGCAGTCGATTTCGATTCGACTACCCAAGAATTTAATTGAAGCGTACAAGCTTATCGCCGCGCATCATGGTGTTGGATACCAGCCTTTGATGCGCGACATACTGCAACGCTTCGCGCCGGAAGGGTTGCGTGAAGTGATGAGCCACCACACGAACAAAGCAGAAGAGGTAGACCATAGACTGGAAGAGTGGCGCAAAGCTGCTTAACCATTAAAAAGAACCGCCCGCCGAGGCGGTTTTTTGTTCTACCTGCCGGCGCTGGGTGCAATCAGCCTGCCCTGACAACCTCAGATTGACATGGGTCGTGTAGTCATCGCGCACGGATCGTGACTCTATGGTGGAGTAGGACTGACCGTTCAGCACCCGTTGATACAATGGGAAGCGCGTACCACCCAGCGCTCAATTCAAGGCCAGATCAATGACAAAAGCATTCGCAAGTCATTGATTTATAAAGGCACTCTGAAAGACCCTTCGTAGTTCAATGGATAGAACGAGTGCCTCCTAAGCGCTAGATACAGGTTCGATTCCTGTCGAGGGGACCACATGCAAGGCCGGAAGCTTCCGCAAGCTTCCGGCCTTTTTCTTTTTCCCCTGTGAGAAGCGGCCTGGATCCATGCAACAACATGCTGCGAGGCGTTGAAGCCAGTTGCAATGGGCCCATCGCGCCTCGGACAAATGCCTGCATTGCCGTATAGCGCGCATGCCGCGCCTCCAAGGCGTGGTGAATGCTCCGCCGCAACCGACATGAAGACAGGCGCATGACTGATCGGGAAGAGACGCCGAAGGCAGGGAAAAACACTCCGTTGACAGATATTGAGTCAAATCGGCCTCTAGCCCTTTATTCATAAGCGCAAGCAGCTATCAAATAAGGAGTTAACTTAACCATGCGCGGGCCGCGTTCGCCGCGCTTGCCTTGCTGCGCACCCTCGCCTGCAGCGGGCACGCCCTACAGCTGAAACCCCACCGCCCGCACCACGCCCTCGGCGATGTCGCGCAGCCACGACGGCTGGCGTGCGTGGTGTGGCTGGGCGGTGGCGATGTGGCGGGCGCACCAGTGGGCCAGCCATTGCACTTGCTCGCGGTCGTAAAAGGCCGTCATGTGTTCGTAGTTGAGGAACAGGCTGCGCGCATCGAGGTTGACCGAACCGGTCAGCGCCATGCTGTCGTCGATAACCACCGCCTTGGCGTGCACCATGCCGGGGGCCAGCCACACCCGTGCGCCCGCGGTGGACAGCTGGCGCAGGGCGCGTTCGCGGGCCAGGTCGGCCAGGCGGTGGTTGGAGCGGGCGGGCACGATGAGGTGCACCTGCACCCCGCGCCGGCAGGCAATGCACCAGGCATCGAGCAGGGCCTCGTCGGGCACGAAATACGGCGTGATGGCCACAATGCGGCGCTGCGCGTGATAAGCCGCCGTGAGCAGCAGCGCATAGACGGTGTCGTCGGGCTGATCGGGCCCGCTGGGCACCCACTGGGCCAGCGCGCCGCCGGGCGGGCCGACCAGAGCATGGCGCGGTGGCGGCAGGTGGCGGGTGAAGCGCACACGGCCGGTGGCGGCGCGCCAGTCGGCCCGAAACTGCGCCTGGGCCAGCGCAGCCAGCGGGCCTTCGACATCAAAGCTCAGGTCCAGCCAGGCGGGCTTGCCGGGGCGGTCCAGAAAGTATTCGCTGGCCAGGTTGCGCCCGCCGCTCCAAAGGCGTGCCCCGTCGGCCACGGCGACCTTGCGGTGGTTGCGCAGGTTGGTGCGCCCGCGCATGGGGTTGTGCAGCAGGGGCATGAAGCGCCGCACTGTCACGCCCTGGCGGGCAAGCTGGCTCAGCACGGCAGCCGGCGTGTGCAGGCTGCCCACGGCATCCACCAGCAGCCGCGTGGCCACGCCGCGCTGGGCGCATTGCACCAAGGCCTGGGCCACGCGGTCGCCCACCTCGTCGTGGTGGAACACAAAGGTGCACACGTCCAGGCTATGCCGGGCAGAGTCGATGAGGGCCAGCAAGGCCTGAAGGGCCTCAGGGCCGTCTTCGTGGAAGTGGACATGGGCGTTGCGCACGGCGGGCGCCAGGTCCATGCCCGCCAGCAGGTGCGTGGCCCAGGCGGGGCCCTCGCCCGTCGCCGCGTGGCTGAGCGTTGTCGCAGTGCCGGGCCGGTGCAGCGTGCGCAGCGGCCGCGCAAACTTGCGCGAGCCCAGCAGCAAAAACAATGGCAGCGCCACATAGGGAAACGCCACGATGCCCAGCACCCACGCCAGCGCCGCAGAGGGATGGCGGCGCTGGTGGTCGATGCGGGTGAACATCACATACACCAGCAAGCCAGCAACCACCAGCATGGCGTGGCCCAGGCCGGACAGCAGCACGAAGTCGGTCATGCGGCACCTTGTGGCGTGGCCATGTGCCCACACGGCGGCGCCAGGCGGGCCGAGCCGCCCGGGGTGGCACAGCCGGTGGTGGACATCCAGTGGCCTGCTCCTGCGGCCCGAGCCCTTGGCATGGCACGGTGGATTGCAACGCCAGAACCCCGTTCGCCCCGGGCTTGCGAAAGGGCTTCGACAAGCCCAGCCCGAACGGGGTGGCACGCTTCAAAAGGCCCAATAAACCGGGCGTTGCCAGGCGGGGGGTGAGTTGGTGCAAACAGCCGCATGGTGCCCAAGCATAGCGACGGCGCATGGCGGCCGCTGGGCAACAGCGCCGGGCCGCAGAGCCCGGCGGGTTTCAGGCGCGGCCGCGCAGCGTGCGGCTGAGCAGGATCACCGGCACCAGCCCCACCGCCACCAGCGCCAGCGAAGGCAGGGCAGCCTCGCCCAGTCGCTCATCGCGCGCCAGCTGGTAGGCCACCACGGCCAGGGTGTCGCTGTTGAAGGGGCGCAGCACCATGGTGGCGGGCAGCTCTTTCATCACGTCCACAAACACCAGCAGCGCAGCGGCGGCGGTAGAGCGGCGCAGCAGCGGCCAGTGCACATTGGCCATCAGGCGCGCGCTGCCCGCGCCCAGCATGCGGGCCGAGTCGTCCAGGCTGGCCGGAATGCGCGCATAGCCGCTTTGCACCGATTGCAGCGCCACTGCGCAAAAACGCACCAGATACGCCCACACAATGCCCACCGCCGTGGTGGTGACCAGCGCGCCCACGCCCCAATGCGGAAAGTGCGCCTGCACCCAGCCCACCGGCAGCAGCAAGCCCACCACGATCACGGCGCCTGGTACGGCATAGCCCACGCTGGCCAGCCGCACCACGCCGCGCGTGAGCAGGTCGGGCCTCCGGCGCACGGCAAAGGCCAGCGCCAGCGCCACGGCCACGGCCAGGCCGGCGGTGATGCCACCGAGCCGCACGCTGTTCCAGGCCCATTCGAGAAAACGGCTCCAGGGCAGCACCGACCAGTCCGACGCCAGCGGGCGCAGCATGAAGGCCACCGGCGCCACAAACCCCATGAACACGGGCAGCGTACACACGCCCCAGGCCAGGCCACGCGCCAAACCACGCAGTGGCACGGGCTGGGCCTCGGTGGCGCCCGCGTGGCCGGTGCCCTTGGCAGTGAAACGCATGCGCCGCTCGGCACGGTGCTCCAGCCACAGCAGCACGAGCACCAGGGCCAGCAGCATGGTGGACAACTGCGCGGCGGCAATGCGGTTGTCCATGGACAGCCAGGCCTTGATGATGCCGGTGGTGAAGGTTTGGATGCCGAAGTAGCTGGTCACGCCGAAGTCGGCCAGGGTTTCCATCAGCGCCAGCGCCACGCCCGCGGCCACGGCCGGGCGCGCCAGCGGCAGCGCGATGGAGGTGATGCGCCGAGAGAGCGGCGCGCCCAGCAGGCGTGCGGCCTCCATCAGGTGCGCCGCGCGCTCGCCCAGCGCCGTGCGCGCCAGCAGGTAAACATAGGGATACAGCGAAAAAGTAAACACCCAGATGGCGCCCCACAGGCTGCGCACCTCGGGCAGCAGGCGCCCCTCCAGCCCGAAGGTCTCGCGCAGCCCTACCTGCAGCGGCCCGCTGAACTGCAGAAAGTCGGTGTAGGCATAGGCCGTGACATACGCCGGCATGGCCAGCGGCAGCAGCAGCAGCCACTCAAAAACGCGCCGGCCCGGGAACTCGAACAGCGTGACCGCCGCTGCCGTGGCCGTGCCCACCACGGCCGCGCCCACCGCCACCCATAGGCCCAGCCACAGCGTGGTCCAGACGTAGCCAGGCAGCACAGTGCTGGCCATCTCGCGCAGGATGGCGCCGGTGTCGGCCTGCACCACGCCCCAGGGCAGCCACGATGCCAGCAGCGCCAGCACGGGCAAGGCCAGCAGGCCCACCAGCAGGATCAGGGGCAAGGTGGATAAGGAAAAGCGGGTGCGGTGCAAGACAGGGTGCTCGGCAAATAGGGAAAGGGCACTACCGACCCACAGGGCGACCAGGAATGCAAATGCGAATTTTAAGCATTCGACCCGCCCTGCCAGACC
>NZ_QOZT01000121.1:0-8631 GCF_003345135.1 Acidovorax sp. BoFeN1 | reverse complement strand
ATCTTGTCAGTGTCAGTTTTTGAGAAAACCCAGATTTCATGCGCCTTGCAGGCCGACCGATCCCAATCCATTGAGACACCCATCGCTAACCAGTTGAATTTGTTCAACTTTTAACCGGACACTACTGTGGCCCGATATCGATTGAACCGCTCGCCCTGGGCTCGTCGAAGGGTTTCGACGAGCCTGGCCTGAACGGCACCGGGGCTCTCAAAAAGCCGTATCCAACGTGGAAACTAAGCGGCAAGCCGTGCCCGCAGCAAATCGTTGACCTGCTGCGGATTGGCTTTGCCCTTGCTGGCCTTCATGATCTGGCCCACCAGCGCATTGAACGCCTTGTCCTTGCCCGCACGGAACTGCGCCACGTTGTCTGCGTTGGCGGCAATCACCTCGTCGACAATTTTCTCCAGCGCGCCGGTGTCGTTCATCTGCTTGAGGCCCTTGGACTCGATGATGGCGTCCACATCGGCTGATTCGCCGGCCCACAGCTCGTCAAACACCTGCCTGGCGGCGTTATTGGAAATCGTGCCATCGGCGATCCGGCCGATGAGCGCGGCCAGTTGTGCTGCCGTGACGGGGGCTTTTTCGATGCCGATTTCGCCCGTGTTCAGGCGCCGTGACACCTCGCCCATGATCCAGTTGCTGGCCAGCTTCGCCTGCCCGCAGGCCTTGGCCACCGCCTCAAAATAGCCCGCCATGGCCTTGCTTTGTGTGAGCGTGGTGGCGTCGTATTCAGGCAGGCCATAGTCCGCCACAAAACGGGCGGCCATGGTGCGAGGCAATTCGGCCATTTGCGCCCGTTCTTCTTGCACCCACTGCTCTGAAATGTGTAGCGGCGGCAAGTCAGGGTCGGGGAAGTAGCGGTAGTCCGCCGCATCTTCCTTGGTGCGCATCGCACGCGTTTCGCCCGTGTCCGGGTCGAACAGCACGGTGGCCTGCTGGATGGCGTGGCCGTCTTCGATCTGCTCGATCTGCCAGCGGATTTCGTAGTCGATGGCCTGCTGCATGAACTTGAACGAGTTCAGGTTCTTGATCTCGCGGCGCGTGCCTAAAGCGGCACCGGGCTTGCGCACCGACACGTTGGCGTCGCAGCGGAAGCTGCCTTCCTGCATGTTGCCGTCGCAGATGCCGATCCAGGTGACGATCTTGTGCAGCTCCTTGGCGTAGGCCACGGCTTCGTCGGACGAGCGCATGTCGGGCTCCGTCACGATTTCCAGCAGCGGCGTGCCTGCGCGGTTCAGGTCGATGCCGCTTTGGCCCCCACCTCCTAGTGCTGAGTCTTCGTGCAGCGACTTGCCCGCGTCTTCTTCGAGGTGGGCACGCACCAGGCGCACGGTCTTCTTCTCGTCACCGAGAAAGAATTCGACCTCGCCGCCCTGCACGACCGGGATCTCAAACTGGCTGATCTGGTAGCCCTTGGGCAGGTCGGGGTAGAAATAGTTTTTGCGGGCGAAAATGCTCACGGGCGCAATGTGGGAGCCGAGGGCCAGTCCCAATTTGATAGCGCAAGCAACAGCCTCTCGGTTCATCACGGGCAGCGTGCCGGGCAACGCCAGGTCTACGGCGCAGGCCTGCGTGTTGGGTTCGGCGCCGAAGGCCGTGGGGGCGCGGCTGAAGATCTTGCTTTGCGTGGCAAGCTGGGTGTGGGTTTCGAAGCCGATGACAACTTCGTAGCCGTGGATCAATTTGCTGGTCATGTCACAGTCCCCCGGGTTGGCGGAGGTGGAAATCGGTGGCCTGTTGCAGGCGGTGGGCTGCGTTCAGCAGGCGGGCTTCGGCAAAGTAGTTGCCGATGAGCTGCAGGCCAACGGGCATGCCACCCTCGCCAAAGCCAGCCGGCACACTCATGCCGGGCAGGCCGGCCAATGAGGCGGGCAGCGTGAAGATGTCGGCCAGGTAGTCGGCCAGCGGGTCGTTGCCGTGCTCGCCCAGCTTCCACGCCACGGTGGGCGCCACGGGGCCGGCAATCACATCGCAGCTTTGGAAGGCGTTCTGGAAGTCGTCAGCGATCATGCGGCGGATTTTCTGCGCCTGCAGGTAGTAAGCGTCGTAGTAGCCATGCGAAAGCACGTAGGTGCCGATCATGATCCGGCGTTTGACCTCGTCGCCAAAGCCTTCTGCGCGGGTCTTCTTGTACATGTCCACCAGGTCGGTGTAGTCCTTGGCCCGGTGGCCGAACTTCACGCCGTCAAAGCGCGAGAGGTTGGACGAGGCCTCGGCCGGGGCAATGATGTAGTACACCGGGATGGACAGCTCGGTGCGGGGCAGGCTGATGGGTACCAGCGTGGCGCCGAGTTTTTCGTATTCCTTCAGTGCGGCATTCACGGCGGCGCGCACATCGGGCGCCAGGCCTTCGCCAAAAAACTCGGCGGGTATGCCGATGCGCAGACCTTCAAGAGAGTCGTTCAGCGAACGGCTGTAGTCTTCGGCGGGCACATCGAGCGACGTGGAATCGCGGTCCAGATCGGGGCCACACATCGCGGACAGTAGCAGGGCGCAGTCTTCGGCGCTGCGGGCCATGGGGCCGGCCTGGTCGAGGCTGGAGGCGAAGGCGATCATGCCGTAGCGGCTGGCGCGGCCGTAGGTGGGCTTGATGCCGGTGATGCCGCAAAACGATGCGGGCTGGCGGATCGAGCCGCCGGTGTCGGTGCCCGTCACCGCCGGGGCCAGGCGCGCAGCCACGGCGACGGCGCTGCCGCCCGACGAGCCGCCGGGGATGCGGCTGGTGTCCCAGGGATTGCGGACCGGCGCGGGGGCCTCGAAGCCCACCGGGGCAACGGCCGAATTTTCGTTGGCCGAGCCCATCGCGAACTCGTCGCAGTTGAGCTTGCCCAGCGTGAGGGCGCCGGCTTTGGCCAGCCGGGTGACCACGGTGGCGTCAAACGGTGACTGGTAACCCGCCAACATTCTGGAGCCAGCGGTGCTGGGGAAGTCGCGCGTGACGAAGATGTCCTTGTGCGCAATCGGCACGCCTTCCAGCGCGCCCGCCGTGCCAGCGGCAATGCGGGCATCAGCGGCTTGCGCTTGCGCCAGTGTGGCGTCTTCGTTCATGGCCACAAATGCGCCCAGGTGCTGGTGCACCTTGGCGCGGGCCAGGAAATGCTGGGCGGCTTCGGCGGCAGAGAATTGCTTGGCACGCAGGCCGGCGGCCAGTTCGGAAACGCCCAGGTCGTGCAGGGCTTTGGTGGGGGAAGTGGTCATTCAGGTCTCACTCGATCACTTTGGGAACGAGGAACAGGCCGCGTTCGACCGCGGGTGCACTCTTTTGGTTGGCTTCGCGCTGGTTGGGCTCGCTGGCCACGTCCTCGCGCAGCCGCAGTGCCACGTCCTGGATGGTGGCGACGGGGTGCGCCAGGGGCGTGAGCCCCGATGTGTCCACAGCCCGCATCTTTTCCACGATGTCAAAGAAGCCGTTCAGCTGAGTCAGCATGCGCTCACTTTCGGAGGGGTTCAGTTCCAGCCGTGCCAGATTGGCGATGCGACCGATGTCCTGGGGTGTCAGTGCCATAAAGGAAAACTCGTGGGAAACCAGATGTAAACCTGTGATCCGGGTCAAACCGAAGAGAGTTATTCACAGGGGATGGGGTATTATCCCGGCTTTGCCGCAATACCCTCTTGACTGCCGGTCATTGTGCGAAAAAAGCGATATCTGACCCCCACCCACTCCCTGACACACCCGGCGACGGCAGGCCGAAGTGCATGCCGTGCCTGAGAGGATTTTTGAATGTTCGGAGCTTTCCGCCGGTATTTCTCCACCGACCTCGCCATTGACCTTGGCACAGCCAATACGCTGATTTTCGCCCGCGACAAAGGCATTGTGCTTGATGAGCCCTCCGTTGTTGCCATTCGCCACGAGGGTGGTCCCCATGGCAAGAAAGTGATTCAGGCCGTCGGTCGTGAGGCCAAGGCCATGCTGGGCAAGGTGCCGGGCAACATCGAAGCCATCCGGCCCATGAAAGACGGCGTGATTGCCGATTTCGTGATCACCGAGCAGATGATCAAGCAGTTCATCAAGATGGTGCACCCGCGCACGCTGTTCACCCCCAGCCCGCGCATCATCATCTGCGTGCCCTGCGGCTCCACCCAGGTCGAGCGTCGCGCCATCAAGGACGCGGCCGAGGCTGCAGGCGCGACGGCCGTCTACCTGATTGAAGAACCCATGGCCGCCGGCATCGGCGCAGGTTTGCCCGTGTCCGAAGCCAGCGGTTCCATGGTGGTGGACATCGGTGGCGGCACCACTGAAGTGGGCGTGATCTCGCTGGGCGGCATGGTCTACAAAGGCAGTGTGCGTGTGGGCGGCGACAAGTTCGACGAAGCCATCATCAGCTACATCCGCCGCAACTACGGCATGCTGATCGGCGAGCCCACCGCCGAAGCCATCAAGAAGAACATTGGTTCGGCCTTTCCTGGCTCCGAAGTGCGTGAAATGGAAGTGCGTGGCCGCAACCTCAGCGAAGGTGTGCCCCGCAGTTTCACCATTTCCAGCAACGAAGTGCTTGAGGCACTGACCGAGCCGCTCAACCAGATTGTTTCTGCCGTCAAGAACGCGCTGGAGCAGACCCCGCCCGAGCTGGGCGCCGACATCGCCGAGCGCGGCATGATGCTCACCGGCGGCGGCGCACTGCTGCGCGACCTGGATCGCCTGCTGGCCGAGGAAACCGGCCTGCCTGTGCTGGTAGCCGAAGACCCCCTGACCTGCGTGGTGCGAGGCTGCGGCATTGCGCTGGAGCGCATGGATCGCCTGGGCAGCATTTTTACCAGCGAGTAAGACGGAACACCTGTGTCTGCACAGGTCGCACACTGCTCTCCATTGCATGACTGACTGCGTTCGCACCCATGCCACATCGGCACGCATCCGCGGCTCGGCGGTCGTGCGGCCCCGTCTGACAACCACCATGTGCCATGCCGCTCGGAACACTTGAGCGCAGCGCGCCACCAATGTTCAAGCAAGGGCCATCCGCCCTTTCACGGCTGCTTCTCTACAGCGCGTTGGCGCTGTTTTTGATGGTAGCGGACGCGCGTTTTCAGATCACGGGCGCGCTGCGCCAAGTGGTGGCCGCTGTGCTTTACCCGGTGCAATGGGTGATGCTGCAGCCGGTCCAGTTCATTGCCCAGGGCAGCGGTTACTTTCAGTCCTTGCAGACGGCCCAGCATGACGCCGATGCGGCCCGCAAGCAGATGGCGCTGATGTCGCAGCGCTCCATGCAGACCGAGCAGTTGATGCAGGAAAATGCGCGCTTGCGTCAGCTTCTCGACCTGCGGGCCAGGCTGGAAACACCCGCCCAGGCAGCGCAGGTGCTGTATGACACCGCCGATCCCTATACGCGTCGTGTGGTGGTGGACCAGGGCCAGGTGGCAGGGGTCGAACTGGGCTCGCCAGTGCTCGACGAAAAGGGTGTGCTGGGCCAGGTCACACGCGTGCACCCGTTCGTGAGTGAGGTCACCTTGCTGATTGACCGCGATCAGGCCATTCCGGTGCTGAACCTTCGCACCGGTGTCCGCGGTGTCGCGTATGGCGATCCGGTGGCGGGCCATGGCGGCGGTATGGAACTGCGTTTCATGCCGTCGAGCGCCGACATTCAAGAGGGTGATCTGCTCACCACGAGCGGAGTGGACGGGTTGTACCCCCCGGGTCTGCCCGTCGCCAAGGTGGTGCGTGTCGAGCGAAGGGCCGACTCGGCATTCGCCCGTATCTATTGCGTGCCCATTGCCGAGGTGCAGGGGGCTCGCCATGTGATGTTGCTCAAACCAATGGCAGAGCCTTTGTCGAAGCTGCCCGAACCCGTTTCGCTGCCCCCTGGCAAGAAGGTAAATTCCAAGTGATGAATTGCAGGCCCGGCAGGTCCAAGGAACTCGCGCCATGATCATGCCGCGCGGGCAGCCTTTGCTGTTGCCAGTCAATCCCGTTTTTATTGTCGTCAGCCTGCTGGCGGGTTTGGCAATCAATTTATTGCCGCTTGGGCGTGTGGTCTGGACACCCGACATCCTGATGCTGCTGCTGGCGTTCTGGGTCGTGCATCAGCCCCAGCGCATCGGCATGGGCATTGCATTCGTGTTGGGTCTTTGCATGGATGTGCACCAGTCGTCCTGGCTGGGCCAGCATGCCCTGGCCTACACGGTGCTGTCGTTTGGCGCGATGGCCATGCACCGCCGTCTGCTGTGGTTCAGCGTTCCGTCCCAGGCATTGCAGGTGTTTCCCCTGTTTTTGATGGCCCACGTAGTGGAGCTTTTGCTGCGTATGGTCGGTGGCGGGGTTTTCCCGGGATTCTGGGGGCTGCTCGCGCCCGTGCTGGAGGCCTTGCTCTGGCCTCTGGCCAGCTGGGTGCTGTTGGCGCCGCAGCGCCGCCCGCCGGATCGTGACCAGAATCGACCCCTGTGAGGCCATCCTTGAGCAAGACGACCTGCGTCCTGTCAAACGGTGAAGCATTGCGTGCCGCGGGGTGCGCGTTCGGTTCGTCGGCACGCAATGGGCGGATGGCATGACGGAATTGCGCAACGTCGATGCGGATGCCGCGCGGTTTCGTACGCGGGTGCTGGTGATTGGCGCAGTGGTTTTTCTGGCGTTCTGCCTGATCGTGGCACGTCTGCTTTTCTTGCAGGTGGTGAGGCACGAAGACCTTGCCGCGCAGGCCGAGAGCAACCGCACCGCGATCGTTCCCATCGTTCCCAACCGGGGCCTGATTCTGGACCGCAATGGTGTGGTGCTGGCCACCAACTATTCGGCGTACACCCTCGAAATCACACCTGCGCGGGCGGGTGTGCTGGACGACACCATCAATGCGCTGTCGAAGGTCGTGGATATCCAGACCCGGGATCGCAGACGCTTCAAGCGATTGATGGAGGAGTCGCGCAATTTCGAGTCGCTGCCCATTCGCACCCGACTGACGGACGAAGAGGTGGCCCGCTTCACGGCGCAGCGCTACCGGTTTCCTGGGGTGGACATCAAGGCGCGGCTCTTTCGCAACTATCCGCTGGGCGACGTGGCAAGCCATGCGATTGGCTACATCGGTCGCATCAACCAGGCGGAGAAAAGCCGGATACAGGACTCAGAAGACGAGGCCAACTACCGTGGTACCGAGCACATCGGCAAGCTGGGCATTGAGCAAAGCTACGAAGCGGCATTGCATGGCACTACGGGCGTGGAGCAGATGGAGACGTCGGCGGGAGGCCGGGCCGTGCGCAAGCTGTCGAGCCGTGCGGCCACGCCGGGCGACAGCGTGATGCTGTCGATTGACATCAAGCTGCAGAAACTTGTCGAGGATCTGTATGGCACCCGCCGTGGCGCGCTGGTCGCCATCGACCCCCGAAACGGCGAGATCCTGGCACTGGTGAGCATGCCCAAGTTCGATCCCAACCTGTTTGTCGAGGGCATCGACGTAGAAAACTGGGCCGCGCTCAATGAATCCATCGACAAGCCTCTGCTGAACCGCGCCTTGCGGGGCACCTACCCGCCGGGTTCAACCTACAAACCCTTCATGGCGCTTGCCGCGCTGCAACTGGGCAAACGATCGGCCAGTCTGGTGGTGAACGATCCGGGCTCATACACGTTTGGCGGCCACACCTTTCGCAGCCACGAAGGGGGTCTGGGGGGCGTGGACATGCACCGGGCCATTCAGTTTTCGAGCAATACCTATTTCTACTCGCTGGCAGTAGAGATGGGCGTCGATACCATTCACGATTTCATGAAGCCGCTGAGCTTTGGCCAGGCGACCGGTGTGGACCTCAATGGCGAGGTGCGCGGTACGCTGCCCAGCACCGAATGGAAGCGCAATGCCTACAAGCGCGCCGATATGAAGCGCTGGTTCCCGGGCGAGACCGTGTCGCTGGGCATCGGGCAGGGCTACAACAACTTCACCATGCTGCAGCTGGCTTCGGCGCAGGCCACCATGGTCAACGGTGGAACCCGCTATCGCCCGCACATGGCCAAGGCCGTGAAGAATTCGGTCACCGGGGCGATCACCGAGATACCCCAGCCACCGGGCGAAAACCTGGGCTATCTACCAAGAAACGTGGAAATCGTGCGCAATGCGATGGTGGCCGTAAACAAGGGGGGTACGGGCACCCGCGTGTTTGCCGGGGCGCCCTACACATCGGGGGGCAAGACCGGTACGGCACAGGCGGTGAGCCTGGGGCAAAACGTGCGCTACAACGCCAAGGCGCTGGAGGAGCACCAGCGCGACCATTCGCTCTTCACGGCGTTCGCTCCTGCCGAAGCCCCGACGATTGCGCTGGCACTGATCGTCGAGAACGCCGGCTTTGGCGCCGCGCACGCAGCCCCCATCGCGCGCAGGGTGTTTGACTACTGGTTGATGGGGGAGTATCCCAGCGAGGCAGATATTGCCGCCGTGCAGAAGGGGCAGGCGTCCGCCCCTATCGGCAAGCCGCGTGCTGCGGCCGATATTCCGATGCTGGCACCCTAGAATCATTAAAAATGATAGCTAATAACGCTTATTGTATAAGCGTTACAGCCTGATTTTGCTTAAGGTTTTGTTGCGCCACTGGCTTGACTAGTACATCGTTTCCGCAAAAGCTTTACGTTTCAGCCATTTGGAAGTCGAAGCTCTTCCATTGGAAGCGAACGGGTTGGGCATTCATCTCGTCGATGCCTTTGAGGATGCGCAGCTTGAGTTCGTC
>NZ_QOZT01000120.1:0-8896 GCF_003345135.1 Acidovorax sp. BoFeN1 | reverse complement strand
GCCCCCCTGCCCCCCGCACCGCCCGGCACCAGCGCCGCGTCAATTACCAAGGCTATGAACGCGACGATGGGTTGTGGGACATCGAAGGCGAGTTGCACGACAGCAAGATGCACGACGCCCCCTCGTTTCGCGATGCCGGCATGCGCCGTGCCGGTGAACCCATCCACCACATGTGGCTGCGCGTTACCGTCAACCGCCAGCTGGTGGTGCAGGCCATTGACGTGGCCATGGACACCCACCCGCTCAAAGACTGCCCCCAGGCCCAGCCCGCGCTGCAATCCATGGTGGGCTGCAGCATGGCACGCGGCTGGCGCCAGGCCATCCAGAAGAACCTGGGCGGCGTGGCCAGTTGCACGCACCTGCGCGAGCTGCTGTTCAACCTGGCCACGGCGGCTTTCCAGTCGGTGCCCGCCGTGTTTTCGTCGGCCAACGAGGACGAGCCGCCCCGCCACTTGGGCCAGTGCACCGGCTGGGACTTCCATGGCAACGGTGTGAAGGAATATTTTCCGCAGTTCTACCGCCGCAGCCCCGACGGTCTGGCAGTGCCGGAGGACCGGGCCGCCACACAAAGCCAGGCGGTCGACGCGCATACCGGACAGTAACCCTGGCGCGCGTCATGGGGCAAAAAAATACATGAAAATGGCCCCAAGCGCTTATCCATCAAGCGCAAGCTGCTATCAATTTAAAAAGCCAGGAGACAACACCATGCGCGTGCAGCACAAATCCATCATCGTCACCGGCGCTGGCAACGGCATTGGCGAAGGCATTGCCAAGCGCCTGGCCGCCGAGGGTGGCAAGGTCATCGTCAACGACATCAACGAGGCCGGTGGCCAGCGCGTGGTGGCCGAGATCATTGCTGCGGGCGGCAAGGCCACCTTCTTCAAGGCCGACATGACGCAATCGGCCGAGGTCAAGGCCCTGGTCGATGAAGCCGTGCGCCTGCATGGCCGGCTGGATGTGGTGGTCAACAACGCAGGCTGGACGCACCGCAACCGCCCCATGCTCGAAGTGAGCGAGGAAGAGTTCGACAAGGTCTATGCCATCAACGTCAAAAGCATTTACCTCTCGGCCATCCACGCGGTGCCGGCCATGCGCCAGGCCGGTGGAGGCAGTTTCATCAACATTGCCTCCACCGCCGGGCTGCGGCCTCGCCCGGGCCTGACCTGGTACAACGGCTCCAAGGGCGCCGTCATTACCACCAGCAAGTCCATGGCGGCCGAGCTGGGGCCCGACAACATCCGTGTGAACTGCATCAACCCCGTGTTCAACCCCGACACGGGGCTGGCCGCCGAGTTTGCGGGCGGCCCGGTGGACGAAACCCGCCGTGCGAAGTTTCTGGCCACCATTCCCCTGGGCCGCTTTTCCACCGCACTGGATGTGGCCAACGCCGCGCTGTACCTGGCCAGCGATGAGGCGGCGTTTGTCAGCGGCGTGTGCATCGAGGTGGACGGCGCACGCTGCGTCTGACCGACACCGGAAAACTTGCGAAATCCGGGCGGCGCATCCCATGCGCCCGGACTGCAGGGCCTTTGGCGGACCCACGCACCCTGGTACGCCGAACCTGAGAAACTGCGCCCCTCAGGAGACAAACATGTTGATACAACTCACTTACGCCAGCCGCACCGCGCGCGTGCTGGGCCCTGCGGACATCAAGGATATTCTGGGCGCATCGCAGCGCAACAATGCCCGTGCGGGCATCACTGGCGCGCTGTGCCTGAACCATGGCATCTTTTTGCAGCAGCTTGAAGGTGACCGCACCGCGGTGAATGCGCTGTACCACCGCTTGCTCAAGGACACGCGCCACCGCGACACTGCCGTGCTCGACTTTGGTGAAATTCCGCACCGGCGCTTTACCAGCTGGTCCATGGGGCTGCTGACCTCGCTGGACACCAACCGGCAACTGTTCCTCAAATACTCCAGTTCGGTCGATTTCGACCCTTACAGCATGAGCACGTCAACGCTGCGCAGCTTTTTTGACGAAGTCATGCAGAACGTGCGCTGGCTGGAGTAGCACCCTGCGCACGGGCACGCCACGCTGCACGCTGCGTGGTCAGCCCAGCACTTCGCGCAAGGCAGCTTCGTAGAGGCCGGTGAGGCGCTCCATCACGCTCAGCAGGCGTTCGCTCGTGGCGGCCACCGCGCTCATGCCCTGCTCGTCGGCGGGCCGACGCAGGGCAGATTCAAAAAACACCCACTGCGAGGCCGCCAGCTCCAGCTCGCCGCGAATGGCGGGCGTGGACACCGGTGCCGCCACCAGGGACTGCATGGCCTGCCGGAAATCGTTGGCGTCTGCCGCCAGTTGCGCGAGCACCAGCTTGGAGTCGGCCTTGGCCGCCACCAGAAAATAGTTCTTGGCCATGCGCTGCGACAGCATGCGCTGGCGCCCAGCCAGGTTCACCAGCCGCGCGCTGGCCACCCGCGCCATTTTTTCGATGGCTTCGGTGACCGCCTGGGCCACCAGCAGCGTGCGGTCGGACTGCTCGGACACCGCCACCACGGCGGCCCGCGACGTGGGCACCGCGGTCAACTCGTCTAGCAAGGCAAACTGTTTTTGCACTTCGTCCAGCTGGCGCACCACATCGGCAGGCCACTGGCCCGACTGCGAGCCCCGCGCCAGTTCGGCAGAGCCTTGCTGCACCAGCTTGCGCGCATGGGCCATCACATCCACGGCGGCGGCAGGCATCACCGTCAGATGCTGCTGTCAATACGCCTTGGCCATGCGCTGCGACAGCGCACGAAAACGCCCCGCGTGGTTGATGGCCCCCGACAGCGCAACTTGCGCCTGCGCCCCGTTGGCCCAGGTGGGCAGCAGGATGCCTGCCGCCACCCACTGCACGGCCACCCGGCGCTGGCAGGGCAGCGCTTGTGCTATCGATGTCGCATTCGTCATGTCATTTCCTTGAAACTGTGTGCCCGTGATTGTTGTGATGCGGCATGTGCACCCCATTAGCCAAGTCAAGCAAGTGCCATTCGCCGGACACTTGCAAAACGCACCTCCCGACCCGCACGGTTGATGCGTGTCAACCCCGCCGGTAGGGGCAAGCCGTCGATGGCGGGGCCGATGCGGCAGAATCACGCCATGGCTGAACGTGTGATTCCTCTGGTGGACCAACGCATCGCCGCTTTGGCGGCCAAGGTGCCCGCGCAGGCTGCCGCCCCCACCGGGCTGCTGACCGACACCCGGGGCCGCCCGCTGCGCGACCTGCGCATCAGCGTGACGGACCGCTGCAACTTCCGCTGCAACTACTGCATGCCCAAGGAAGTGTTCGACAAGGACCATGCCTACCTGCCACACAACGCCCTGCTGAGCTTTGAAGAGATCACGCGGCTGGCACGGCTTTTTCTGGCGCATGGCGTGCGCAAGATCCGCCTGACCGGGGGCGAGCCCCTGCTGCGCAAGAACCTGGAAGAACTGGTGGCGCAACTGGCCCAGTTGCGCACCGTGGACGGCACGCCGCCCGACCTCACCCTCACCACCAATGGCTCGCTGCTGGCGCGCAAGGCGCGGGCGCTGAAGGATGCGGGCCTGAACCGCGTCACCGTGAGCCTGGATGGCCTGGACGACGCGGTGTTTCGCCGCATGAACGATGTGAATTTTCCGGTGGCCGATGTGCTGGCGGGCATCGAGGCCGCGCACGCAGCGGGCCTGTCGCACATCAAGGTCAACATGGTGGTCAAGCGCGGCACCAACGACCACGAGATCTTGCCCATGGCGCGGCATTTTCGCGGCACGGGCACCACGCTGCGCTTTATTGAATACATGGACGTGGGCGCCACCAACGGCTGGCGCATGGACGAGGTGCTGCCTTCGGCCGAGCTCATTGCCCGCCTGCGCGCCGAACTGCCCCTGGTGCAGCTCGACCCCAGCAGCCCCGGCGAAACCGCCGAGCGCTGGGGCTACACCAACACGCAAGGCCGGCACGACCCGGCGCTGGGCGAAGTAGGCGTGATCAGCAGCGTGACCCAGGCTTTCTGCCACGACTGCAACCGCGCGCGGCTGTCCACCGAAGGCAAGCTCTTCCTGTGCCTCTTTGCCACCCAGGGCTACGACCTGCGCACGCTGCTGCGCGGCGGCGCCACCGACGAAGCCATTGCATCGGCCATTGCCCCCATCTGGCAGCAGCGCACCGACCGCTATTCCGAACTGCGCAGCAGCCTGCCTGCGGACACTACGCACGGTGCTGCGCGGCGGGTGGAGATGAGCTATATCGGTGGGTGAGATGAATCTCCCCCTGAGTCGCCTTCGGCGCCTTCCCCCTCTCTCGCTACGCGGGAGGGGAACGCACCTGGTGGCCTGGCAGAGCCAGTTTCACGGGTGCACTGGTCTATGCCGCGCGTGCTTCAAGGCAACAGGAACCGCACCGCCTGTGCAAACCATTAAAACCAACGAATGATTGATATCCAAGACATCACTGGCCTCGTTCTCGCCGGTGGCCGAGGCTCCCGCATGGGCGGCGTCGACAAAGGCCTGCAAAACTTTCGCGGCCTGCCGCTGGCGCTGCACACGCTGATGCGCCTGCAGATGCAGGTGGGCGCCACCATGGTCAATGCCAACCGCAATCTGGCGGCCTACGAGGCCTTTGGCGCACCCGTCTGGCCGGACGTGCTGGCCGACTATGCCGGCCCGCTGGCAGGTTTTCTGACCGGGCTGGAGCGCTGCGAAACACCCTGGCTGCTGACCGTGCCCTGCGATACGCCCCTGTTTCCGCTGGACCTGGCTTCGCGGCTGGCCACTGCCGCCGACCAGGCGGGCGCCGACATTGCCATGGCCGCCGCGCCCGAGGACGATGGCGCGGGCGGCACCGCAGTGCGCCCCCAGCCCGTGTTCTGCCTGCTGCGTGTGGACCTGCTTGAAAGCCTGGTCGCCTTCACCCAGGCAGGTGGCCGCAAGATTGACGCCTGGACCGCCCAGCACCACCAAGTGGTGGTGCCGTTTGACCAGCCCGGCGACGACCCGCTGGCGTTCTTCAACGCCAACACGCTGGCCGAGCTGCACCGCCTTGAGGGTTCTGGCGCGCCATGACCTGGCTCATCCGCCCCCTGACGGCTGCGGACGTGCACCCCTACAAATCGCTGCGGGACGAAGCCCTTGAATGTGCCCCCGAGTCCTTCAGCTCGGACCATGCCGCGTCGGTGAACCGGCCCGCCAGCGCTTACGCCCCGCGCTTTGGCGCCCCCCGCATCGGGCCATTTTTTTCTGGGCGCCTTCGCCCCCGATGGCCCCTTGCTGGGCTGCATTGGCTCCGAGCGCGAATTGCTGCCCCAGCAGCGGCACAGTGCCAGGGTGGTCAGCATGATGGTGGCGCCCGCCGCGCAGCGCCGCGGCATCGGGCAGCAACTGCTGGCAGCCTGCATCCACCAGGCCGAGCAGGTGCCCGGGCTGGAGCAACTCACCCTCACGGTCACCGCGTCCAACCCGCATGTGGTGCGCCTGTATGAGCGCGCCGGCTTTCGCGCCTGGGGTTTGCTGCCCCGCGCCATCGTGGTGCGGGGCGTGGGTTACGACCAGCTGCACATGGTGCGGCTTCTTCCCTCATCACCGTTGATTTGCCCATGAAAACCATTGCACAGATTGCCGCCGAACTGCAGGGTTATGACCCGCAGGCGCTCAGCGCCGACCAGGTGTCGGCCTTTCTTGAACGGCTGGCGCTGCCCGTCACAGCCACCGAAGAGCTTGGCATTTTCGAGGCCCTGGGCCGCGTGCTCGCCCGCGATGTGGTCTCGCCCCTGAGCGTGCCGCCCCACGACAACTCGGCCATGGATGGCTATGCGTTGGCTGGCGCGCAACTGGTGGCGGGTCAGCCGCTCACGCTGCGCGTGGTGGGCACCGCACTGGCTGGCAAGGCCTGGACTGGCGCTGTGGGCGCAGGCGAGTGCCTGAAGATCATGACCGGCGCCATCATGCCCCCGGGCCTGGACACAGTGGTGCCGCAAGAGTTCACCACCAGCGCCGACGGGCACATCACCATCGCCGCCAACGTGCTGCGCCTGGGTGACAACCGCCGCTTCAAGGGGGAAGACCTCATGGAAGGCGGCGTGGCGCTATCCAAAGGTGAGCTACTGACGCCCGCTGCTCTTGGCCTGGTGGCCAGTTTGGGTCTGAAAACCATCACGGTGTACCGCCGCCTGCGCGTGGCGTATTTCTCCACCGGCGACGAAATCCTGAGCCTGGGCGAGCCGCCCCGCGAGGGCGCGGTGTACGACAGCAACCGCTACACCGTGTTTGGCCTGCTCACGCGCCTGGGCGTGGAGGTGATCGACCTGGGCGTGGTGCGCGACGAACCCGCCCTGCTGGAGGCCGCCTTTCGCGATGCTGCGCAAAGGGCCGACGCCATCATCACCAGCGGCGGCGTGAGCGTGGGCGAGGCCGACCACACGCGCACCATGATGAAGCAGCTCGGTGACGTGGCCTTCTGGCGCATCGCCATGCGCCCTGGCCGGCCCATGGCCGTGGGGCGCATCGCCAGCGCAGGATTTCAAGCAAAAAGTGCCTCTAGCCCTTATGCAGAAAGCGCAAGCAGCTATCAAAACAATACTGCGTCAGCGGCAAGCGGCGCTGTTCTTTTTGGCCTGCCTGGCAACCCCGTGGCGGTGATGGTGACCTTTCTCGCCTTTGTGCGCCCCGCCCTGCTGCGCATGATGGGCTGCACCCGCGCCGCACCGCCACTGCTGCGCGCCGTGAGCACCGAAGCCATCCGCAAGAAACCTGGCCGCACCGAATACCAGCGCGGCACCGTCACCACGGCAGCCGACGGCACGCTGCAGGTCTGCACCACGGGCAACCAGGGCTCGGGCGTGCTCAGCTCCATGGTGCAGGCCAACGGCCTGATCGTGCTGCACCACGGCCAGGGCAACGTGTCGCCGGGTGACGCCGTGGATGTGATGGTGTTTGACGGTGTCATTTAACCCCCCTGTGTCGCTTCGCGCCTTCCCCTAGAGGGGGACGACGCCCTCGCTGCGGGGCGGCCCTTGCTCGGCGTCCCTGGCCGGGGACGCGCCGCTTGCACGCCGAGCGGGTGAAGCGCAGCACAATGGATCTCTTCGCATTTCTGCAGAAATCTTCGCACCTATGCCCTACGCCGCCCAGCACCTTGCACAAGCCCCCACCCGCGCCGAGGTGGACAGCCTGCCCGGCACCACCGTGCTCGAATTCGGCACACCCTGGTGCGGCCACTGCCAGCGCGCCCAGCCCCTCATCGAGCAGGCCCTGCGCGACCGGCCTGATGTGGTCCACGTCAAGGTGGAGGACGGCCCCGGCCAGCGCCTGGGCCGCAGTTTTGGCGTGAAGCTCTGGCCCACGCTGGTGTTTTTGCGCGATGGGACGGAAATGGCGCGCGTGGTCCGCCCCCAGGATGCCCGCGCCATCCAAGCACCGCTGCACAGCGCCAGTGCGGCGGGTGACGCCTGACACCAAGGCCCTGCCCCGCAGCCACCACCGTGCACGGGCACCAAGCCGGCACCGCATCGGCGCCACGCTGCAGCCCGCTCAGGCCTGTTCGATCACCGGGGTGCGGTGCGCCAGCCAGGCCAGTGCGCCGGTCAGCAGCGCCATTGCCCCACAGAAAATCACGATGGCCACCGTCAGGCCCAGGTGGTCCGACAGCCAGCCCACACCCAGAATGGGCACGATGGTGCCCAGATACCCCACCACCAGATACGTGGACAACAGCCCTGACCGGTTCTGCGGGCCAGCCACCTTGTTCACGATGGCAATGCCCGCCAGGTTGACCAGACCGTGGCCCGCTGCCGTGGTGAGCACGCTCAGCACAAACAGCAGCGGCAGATTGGTGTAGGTGGTGGCAATCAGCAAGAAATTGCACACCGCCAGCAAACCCAGCCCCGCGATGGCGCAGGTCTTGGTGTGCACCGGCCGGGCCAGCCACTGAAAGCCGGCAGAGAGAAACAAGATCATGGCAATCGACAGGCCACTCACGGCCGGCCCGTGCCAGGGGACCATGAGCGCCATGAAACTCGGTGCCAGCGATGCATAAAGGCCAAAGATGCCGAAGGTGCTGAACGCCCCCAGACTGGCAATCAGAAAAGGGCGGCGCAGGGCGGGCTGCGGCAGCGTGATGCGCGGCAGCCAGTCATGCAAGGCAAACCGCCCTGGCGCGGCGGCAGAAGCCGGGCGGGGCAGCTGCACCTGGTGCAATGCATAAATCGCCAGCCCCCCCAGCACCACGCTGGGTGCATAGGCCGTCACCAGCGGCTGCGGCACCCACTGGGCCATCAACCCGCCCACCAGCGGCCCCAGCCCAAAACCCAGCGCCATGGCAAAACTGGTCATGGCCGAGGCACGCATCACGTTGCTGCTGCGGTTCAGTTGCGTCAGGCCGATCGACGCCGAGGTGGTGATCATTCCCGAGGCAATGCCGATCAACACGCGGCTGACCACGAACGACGCCACGCTCCAGGCCAGCGCCGACAGCAGCACGCCGGCCGTGACCAGCACCAGGCCATGGCGCAGCACCGGCAAAAAACCAAACCGGTCGCTCAGCCGCCCCAGAAACAGCAGGCTGGCCAGCGCCCCGAACATATAGGCCACATAGATGCCGGTGATGTGGCTGGGCTGCAAGCCCCAGTGCGCCTGGTACAGCGGATACAGCGGGCTGGCCAGGGCGGTGCCCATGACTCCCACACACATGGCAAAACACACCCAGGCAAACGGAGGCCAATGACGTTGCATAAGTGTTGAATGAAGAGACCGGCAGGCCCCGAGAGCGCTGCGTTCGTCGATGGAAAAAGGATACGAAGAGATTGGAAAAACTGCGAGTGCCGCACGCGGCCTGCGGGCGCATATGGCATTCTGAAGCAGGGGATTGCAGACGGCGTTGCTGGCCACGACCGTCACCACCCAGCCGGTCATTTTACGAACAACCCCCCAGCGTGCCCGCAC
>NZ_QOZT01000011.1:0-79634 GCF_003345135.1 Acidovorax sp. BoFeN1 | reverse complement strand
GGCATGTGATGCCCACGGGCGATGCGCTGCTGTCGGGCATGTACCTCAACGAACTGCTGCTGCGCCTGCTGGCCCGGGCCGACCCGCACGCTGCGCTGTTCGATGCCTATGCTGGCGTGGTGCGTGTGCTCGCCAGCGAGCATGGTGATGCGCTGGAGCCTGTCTTGCGCAGCTTTGAGCTATTGCTGCTGCGCGAAATCGGCCTGCTGCCCAGCCTGGATGCGCAGACCATGACTTTTGCGCCGCTGCTGCCCGACACGCGCTACACCCTGGTGCCCGAAGGGGGCTTGCGTGCGGCGTCTTCCACCGACCGCGCCGGCCTGCCCGGCAGCCAGTGGCAAGCGCTGCAGCGCGCGCTGGACGATGCGGCCAGCTACACCGCCACCTTGCGTGCCTGCGCCCCGGTGGCCGCCGAACTCAAACCCCAGCTGCGGGCCTTGCTGCAATACCATTGCGGCAGCCCCACGCTGCGCACCCGCCAGCTCATGATTGACCTGCAGTCCTTATGAACATGCCTGAACACATCCCGCACCGCACCGCCTTGTCGGTCAATGTCAACAAGGTGGCCCTGGTGCGCAATACGCGCCACCTGGGCATTCCCAGCGTCACGCGGGCGGCCGAGCTGTGCCTGCAGGCCGGCGCCCAGGGCATCACGGTGCACCCGCGGCCCGATGAGCGGCACATCCGCAGCCAGGACGTGTTCGAGCTGGCGGCGTTGATGAAGGCCTGGCCCGGCCGCGAATACAACATCGAAGGCAATCCGTCGCAGAACCTGATGGACTTCATCCGCGCGCTTGCGGGCCAGGGCATGGGGCCGCAGCAGGTTACCTTTGTGCCCGACAGCGAAGACCAGTTCACCAGCGACCATGGCTGGAGCTTTCCGCACGATGCCGAGCGCTTGGCGCCACTGATTGCCGAATGCCGCAGCCTGGGCGTGCGTGTGAGCCTGTTCATGGACCCGGTGCCTGAGCAGATGGCCGCTGCCCGGGCCGTGGGTGCGGACCGGGTGGAGCTGTACACCGAGCCCTACGCCGCAGCCTGGGGCACGCCGCAGCAAGCCGAGGAGCTGAAGCGCTACGCCGCCGCCGCCCAGGCGGCGCTGGATGCCGGCCTGGGCGTGAATGCCGGGCATGACCTCAACCGCGACAACCTCGCCGCCTTTGTGCGCGAGGTGCCCGGCGTGCTCGAAGTCTCCATCGGTCATGCCTTGATTGCCGATGCACTGGAGCTGGGCTATGCCGCCACCGTGCAGGCCTACCAAGCGTGCATCGATGCAGGCTTTGCGGCAGAGAAAAACTCCTGATTTGATAGCTGCTAGCGCTTATTTATCAAGCGCTAGAGGCATATTTCATTCAAAACCATGATCTACGGCATTGGCACCGACATCTGCGATGTGCGCCGCATCGCGGCCAGTCTGGAGCGCCACGGCGAGCGGTTTGCCGAAAAGGTGCTGGCCGATGGCGAGCTGGCCACCTGGCGTGCGCGCAGCGCGCGGTGGCCCGAGCGCGGCGTGCGCTACCTGGCCACGCGCTTTTCCGCCAAGGAAGCCTTCAGCAAGGCCATCGGGCTGGGCATGCACATGCCCATGACCTGGCGCGCGTGTGAGGTGGGGTCTCTGCCCAGCGGCCAGCCGGTGATCGTGTTGCACGGTGCTCTCAGGGAATGGTTCGAGGCCAAATGCCTCACGGCGCACCTGAGTGTGACCGACGAAACCGACTACGCCGCCAGCTTTTGCGTGGTGGAGAAAATTCAAGCCAAATAGCCATTTAGCGCTTGTTGAATAAGCGCAGTCAGCTATTGTTTATATAGCAATTTCACGATTGGAAGCCCGATGACCGAACACGCACCCCTCATCCTCGACGTGGCAGGCACAGAGCTGACCGCCGCCGATCGCCGCCGTCTGGCACACCCGCTGACCGGCGGCGTGATCCTGTTCGCCCGCAATTGGGAAAACCGCGCACAGCTGCTGCAGCTCACCAGCAGCATCAAGGCCGTGCGCGATGACCTGCTGATCTGTGTGGACCATGAAGGCGGCCGCGTACAGCGTTTTCGCACCGATGGCTTCACCCACCTGCCGCCCATGCGGGCGCTGGGTGACATGTGGATGGATGACGGCAAGGGTGCCAAGGCCGTGCCCGGCAGTGGCGCGCTGCGCGCCACCAACGCCGCCACGGCGGCGGGCTATGTGCTGGGCACAGAGCTGCGGGCCTGCGGTGTGGACTTCAGCTTTACCCCGGTGCTGGACTTGGACTGGACGGATGAGGCCCCCACGCCAGCGCAGGCGCTGGCTGCCCCCCGAGGGGGCTCGGGCAGCTTGGGGCGGCCCGGCACGTCCCGAAGCGGCGTCATCGGCGACCGATCCTTCCACCGCGATCCGCGCGTGGTGGCCCTGCTGGCCAAGAGCCTCATGCACGGCCTGCTGCAGGCGGGCATGGCCAACTGCGGCAAGCATTTTCCGGGGCATGGCTTTGTGAAGGCCGACTCGCACACCGAAGTGCCGGTCGATAACCGCAGCCTCAAGGCCATTTTGGCCGACGACGCCGCGCCGTATCCCTGGCTCAGCAGCACGCTCACCAGCGTGATGCCGGCGCATGTGATCTACCCCAAGGTCGATAGCCGCCCGGCGGGCTTTTCGCAGCGGTGGCTGCAGGACATCCTGCGCCGCCAGATGCGGTTTGACGGCGCCATCTTCAGCGACGACCTCAGCATGGAGGGAGCGCGGCGCCTTGATGGACGGGTGGTCAGCTACACCGATGCGGCCATCGCGGCGCTCGCTGCAGGCTGCGACCTGGTGCTGCTGTGCAACCAGAGCGTGGGCAACGGCGAGGCTGTGGACGAACTCATCGACGGCCTCGACGCTGCCCTTTCACAGGGCCGCTGGCAGCCCAGCGTGGACAGCGAATCGCGTCGCCTGGCGCTGCTGCCCGAAACCCTGCCGCAGGCGTGGGATGAGCTGATGTACCAGCCCGCCTATTTGCAGGCGCTGGATTTGCTGCCCTGACTTTTGTCGCAGGTCTGCTCTATGGCCCCGGTGCGGTGCTGGCAGGCAAGGTTGCTGGCGGGTTGATGGGGCCACCGGCTTGCACCGATGCGGTTGGGGCAGGTGACTCCGCAGGGGATTCGGCTGGTGGCGGGGAGCCCTGAAAGCGGCGCACCACACGCTGGAAGATCAATGCGTTTGGAATCTGCAGCCACGCCGTGTGGCCCACCGCTGCGCCATGGTCCTCCAGCGTGGTGTAAAGCAGATTGGTATCCACCACGCGGCCCTTGGCGCCGGGCTTGTCTGCGGTGTCCAGCACCTCGATGTAGTCCCCAATGCGAAAAGGCCGCACCGTGAAGATGAGGAGCGCACAAAACAGGTTGGACAGCACGCTCCAGGCGGCAAAAAATGCCACCGCGCCCACGGTGGCGAAGCCCGTGAAAGCCGTCCATAGCACCGTGGCCGAGACGCCCATGCGTTCAAGCACCAGCAACAGCGCGCTGGCAATGATGAGCCAACGGATCAGGCCGTTGATGGGCACCAGCAATTCATCGGGCAACTGGTAGTGCGCGCTGGCGCGGCGCACCAAGCGGCGCAGCGTGCGCTGCAACAGCCATGCCACAACCAGGATCAGCAGGATTTGCGAGCCGGGGATGATGACTTCAAGCCAGTCCTGCACCCATTCGGGCAGGCGGGCTTTCAAGAGTTGCATTCGGGAAATGGCCATGGGGGCTATGGTGTCAAAAAAGGCGGCACAGCGGCAGTCAGCCGTTCAACTGCTCCACCGTGTCCATCGGCATCTTAAAACTGAAGCAGCGGTTGCGGCCTTGCACCTTGGCGGCATGAAACACTTGGTCGGCCCGCATGACCACGCTCTCTGCGTTGGTGCTGTCATCGGGCACGCAGGTCCTGATGCCGCCGTGCAGCGTGGGTGCGACGCACAGCGCAGCACGCACCGAGCCCACGTCTTTCACGACCAGCGCGGAAAATGGGTGGTCCGCCAATGCGGCCCCGATGAGTGGGGCCGCAGGCGAAGGGTGCGGCAGGGGCGTGGGGGCTGTCACGGTGTTTCCTTGTGGCCCACATTGGCTGGCGGGCTTTTTTGCACCGCGGGGTCGCCTGCCTTCATCTGCCGGGATGCGGGCGGGCGCCCACGCCTGAACGGCACCAGGCGGTCAAGACTCGCGCCGCAGGGCCGGGAACAGGATCACGTCGCGGATGCTGGGGCTGTCGGTCAGCAGCATCATCAAGCGGTCAATGCCGATGCCGCAGCCGCCGGCGGGCGGCATGCCGTATTCGAGCGCGCGCACAAAGTCGTGGTCGTAATACATGGCCTCGTCGTCGCCACTGTCCTTGGCGGCCACCTGGGCATGAAAGCGCGCGGCCTGGTCCTCGGCGTCGTTCAGCTCACTGAAACCGTTGCCGAATTCGCGGCCGGTGATGTAGAGCTCAAAGCGCTCGGTGACTTCGGGGCGCTGGTCGTTGGCGCGGGCCAGCGGCGAGATCTCGGTGGGGTGCTCCATGATGAAGGTGGGCTGCCACAACTTGTCTTCCACCGTCTCTTCAAAGTACAGGACCTGCAGGCTGGCCAGGGTGCGCCCCGAAAGCTGGTTCTTTTGTTCCGACATGCCCAGCTTCTTGAGGGCGCTGGTGAGCCATGCCGCATCGTCCACATGCGCACCGGCTTCGGTATGCTGAAAGATGGCTTCGCGAATGGTCAGGCGGGCAAACGGCTGGCTCAAGTCCACCTCGCGGCCCTGGTACGACAGCTGCAGCGTGCCAGCGGCCTTCAGGGCGGCATCGCGCACGAGCTGTTCGGTAAAGCCCATGAGGTCCTGGTAGTTCCAGTAGGCCGCATAGAACTCCATCATCGTGAACTCGGGGTTGTGGCGCACCGAGATGCCTTCGTTGCGGAAGTTGCGGTTGATCTCGAACACCCGCTCGAAACCGCCCACCAGTAGGCGCTTGAGGAACAGCTCCGGCGCGATGCGAAGGTACATCTCTTGTTCGAGCGCGTTGTGGTGCGTGACAAACGGCTTGGCATTGGCACCGCCGGGAATGGGGTGCAGCATGGGCGTCTCGACCTCCAGAAAGCCGTGCTGCACCATGAAATCGCGGATGCCGCTCACCGCCTTGCTGCGCGCCACGAAGCGCTTGCGCGCGGCCTCGTCGGTCATCAGGTCGACGTAGCGCTGGCGGTACTTGACCTCCTGGTCGGCCACGCCATGAAACTTGTCGGGCATGGGGCGCAGGCTTTTGGTCAGCAGCCGCAGGGTGGTCACCTTGACCGACAGCTCGCCGGTCTTGGTCTTCATCAACGTGCCCTCGGCACCGATGATGTCGCCCAGATCCCAGTGCTTGAAGGCCGCATACAGGTCTTCACCCAGCGCGTCACGCGTGATGTAGAGCTGGATGCGCCCCCCGGTTTCGCCCAGCGAACCATCCTGCACGGTGGCAAAACTGGCCTTGCCCATCACCCGCTTGAGCATCATGCGCCCCGCCACGCTCACATGAACAGCGTGGGTTTCAAGCGATTGTGCGTCCTTGCTGGCGTGCTGGTCCTGCAGCGTGGCAGCGTGGTGCGCCGGCTTGAAATCGTTGGGGAACGTGACGCCTGCGCCCTGTGCATGGGCCTCGCGCAAGGCGCGCAGCTTGTCGCGGCGCTCGGCGATGAGCTGGTTTTCGTCGTGGGGGGCGGGGGCGTGGTTTTGTTCTGACATAGGTGCCGTGGCTACGGGGCAGGAAAAAGGGGGCTGTTGCCAGCCAAACCGTTGATTTTATGGGCTATCGGCGCTGTCCGGGGGCCGCGCGGTGCGCAGGCCCAGCACGGCCAGCACGGTGCGGGCAATGATCCGCAGGTCCAGCCACAGCGAATGCGTGCGCACGTACTGCTGGGCATGGCGCAGTTTGGCGGGCAGGACCTGTTCCACATAGGTGCGCTCCGGGTCTTGGCTTCGGGCCAGCAGCGCGCTCTCGTCGCGGAACTCGATGGAGGCCAGATCGGTGATGCCGGGGCGCACGGACAGCACGGCCTGGCGCACATCGGCGGGGTATTGCGCCACGTAGCGCGGCACCTCGGGGCGGGGGCCGACCACGCTCATGTCGCCGCGCAGCACATTGATGAACTGCGGCAGCTCGTCCACTTTGGAGCGGCGCAGCCAGGCCCCGGCATGCGTGATGCGGGCATCTTCGCCCACGGTGATCTGCGGGCCCATGGCTTCGGCGCCGGTCTGCATGGTGCGGAACTTGTAGATATCGAACAACTGGCCGGTACGTCCCACGCGCTGCTGGCGGAAGAACACCGGCCCGGGCGAGTCCAGCCGCACCCACAGTGCCACGGCCAGCAGCAGGGGACCCAGCAGCAGCAGGGCGAGCAGGGCGAAAGCGATGTCGAACAGGCGCTTGGCCATCAGGCGAGGATGTCGTGCAGCGCGGCGATCACCCGGTCCTGGTCGGCGTCCGTCATTGCGGTGAACAGCGGCAGGCTGAGCATGGCGTGATAGGCCGTGTCGGCCTGGGGGAACTGCTCCGGCGTGAGCCCATAGCGGTCGCGCCAGTAGGGATGGCGATGCAGTGGCACATAGTGCACGCTGGTGCCGATGCCCCGGTCCGACAGGGCCTGGATGACTTCGTCGCGTGAAAGGTGCGTGCTTGGCGCGAGCCGGATGACATAGAGATGCCAGGCATGCACGTCGCCCGCCGGCGCGTCTGCAGGCAGCACCAGGGGCAAGGGGGCCAGCTGCGCCTGGTAGCGCGCTGCCAGGTGCTGACGGCGCCGCACGAATTGCGGCAGGCGCTGCAGCTGGACCACGCCCATGGCGGCGGCGACGTCGGTCATGTTGTACTTGAAGCCGGGGGCCACCACCTCGTAGTACCACGCCGGGGTCTTGGAAGTGAAGCGATCAAAGGCGCCGCGGCTCATGCCGTGCAGGCGCATCACACGCATGCGCTCGGCCAGCTGCGGGTTGCGTGTCACGGCCATGCCGCCTTCGCCGGTGGTGATGGTCTTGTTGGCGTAGAAGCTGAACACGGTCACGTCGGACGCCAGTTGCCCCACCAGCGTGCCCTGCCAGGTGGTGGGCAGGGCGTGCGCAGCGTCTTCAACGACCTTGAGGCCATGCTCGCGCGCGATGGTCAGGATGGCACCCATATCGCAGGCCAGCCCGCCGTAATGCACCGGCATGATGGCTTTGGTACGCGGCGTGATAGCGGCGCGCACGGCCTGGGGGTCGATGTTCAGCGTCACCGGGTCCACGTCTACCAGCACGGGGTCGGCGCCCAGGTAGCGCACCACCTCTACCGTGGCGGTGAAGGTGAGTGTGGGCGCGATCACCTCGTCGCCCGGGCCGATGCCCAGCGCTTCCAGAGCCAGGTGCAGGCCGGCCGTGGCGGAGTTGACGGCGATGCTTTGCAGGCCGCTCCAGCCCAGATAGTCGGTGAAGGCCTGCTCGAATTCGCGAGCCTTGGGCCCGGTGGTCACCCAGCCCGAGCGCAGGGCCTCGGTGACGGCGGCAATCTCGGCGTCTGTGATGTCGGGGCGGGCGAAGGGCAGGAAGGGGGCGCTCATGGTTTTTCGATCCAGCAGAGGATGTGGGTGCGCAGCCAAGGCACGCTGTTGAACAGGCCATACAGCCCAGGGTGTACGCGCACCAACGCCCGGGCCAGGGGCGGCGCCAGCGTAACCCGCCGCGCCGTAATCCGCGACTGCGGGAACAACTCTCGCACGCGGAGCAGCGGCACGCCGCGCACATCCGGGTTGCGTGGGTTGTTGTAGGTAAAGTCGTACCAGAGCACGGCGCCACCGGGGCGCAGCCATTGCCACAGGGCCGCGGCCAGCCGCTGCTGAAAATCTGGGTCTAGCACCGACGAGAACACCGTGGAGACCAGCACCACTTCTTGGGATGCGTGCGGAACATCGGCCAGCAAGGCATCTCCTTCGTGCAAACGCACGTCCAGCGGCAATACTTGGCGCGCCTGGGCATATCGCTCGGGCAACAGTTCGATGCCCGCCAGGTGCTGGGGCGCGCAGCCCATGCGCAAAAACTCCAGCAGGTTACCGCCCGTGCCGCAGCCCACTTCCAGCAAACGCAATTCGGCCATGTCAGTGACGCCCTGTTGGCGGAGCATGTGCAACATCACGCTCTGGCGTTCTTGCACACCCAGGCAAACCTCGGGGCGCAAAAAGCTGTAGCGGTCATCATGGGGCGCGCGGCGGGTGTAGCGCTCTGCAATGGCCTGGGGTTCGTCCAGAGGTTTCATGCCACGGCCTCGATGAAGCGCCGGGCCAGCACCGGGTACGTGTGGTGCGCCAGCACATAGGCTTTGCCGCGTGCGCCCATCTGTTGGCGCTGCTCGGGTGTGGTGCGGGCCAGGCGCTGCAGCCCCTGCGCCACTGCGGCGGCAGACTCGGGCGCCACGGTCAGGCCGCAGCCCGCATCGGTTACCGGGTCATTGCCTGCTTCTACCGAGTGCAACACCGCGCAGCCCGCCATCATGTAATCCATCAGCTTGTTGGGGGCGATGCCAAAGCGGTACAGTGCAACGCGCTTCCAGCCGATGTAGGCAATGTCAAGCTGTTGCAGCAGCGCGGGTATCTGACCCTTGGCAACCGGCGCAAAAAGCCGCACGTTGTGCAGACCCTCAGCCTGAACACGCTGCGCCAAGCGCTCTTTTTCGTGCCCGTCGCCAACCAACACAAACGCCATATTTTCATGTTGCATCAAAGTAGCTGCATCCAGCAAAACATCTAGCGCATTGGGGACGCCATGCGAGCCAGCGTAGCCCACCACGATGCGATTGGCCGCACGTAGTGACTGCAGGTGCGCCGCCAGTGGGGCCGGCAGTGCTTCCGCTGGGCCACCCCATTCTTCAGGAGATATTCCGTTGGGCACGTTGTGCAGTTTTTGCAAATCCAGCCCATGCGCCGCCATGTGGATGGCCACGTTGGGTAGCATGGAAACCACCCGGTCGGCGTCGCGGTAGGCATCGTTTTCTGCTTTCTGGCACAGCAAAATGAACGGGTGCCACCATGGCATACCCGAAAGCTCCATGGGCGAGGCCGGCCACAGGTCATGCACTTCATACACCAGCTTGGCACCAGCCAGCCGGGCCATGCGGCGTGCCACCCAAATGTCCATGGGGTAGGTGCTGGATGCAACCACTACATCCGGCTTGCAGGCTGCCACCAGCGCGGGCGTCAGTTGCCACACCTGGCGCAGAAAGCTCCAGATGTTCTTGACACGTCCCAAGCCATTGCCCTGGTAGCCCGGCGTGGGCAGCCAGCGGTAGGTGATGCCGTCCACTTCTTCTTGCCCGGCCTGCGGCTGGCGGGCACGCACATGCGAAAAATTGGCCGCCACCACCGTCACCGCATGCCCGACGCGCACCCATTCACGCGCCAGGTAGTAGGGGCGGTATTCCATGCCCAAGGCGGGGGTGCCAGCGTAGTGGTTAAGGTAAAGGATGTTCATGCTGGCACTGACTCACTATGGGCGCCCGGAGATGTTCATTTGCGACGGCTTGATAGACCTCGATCATTTTGTCGAGGGACTTTTCCCAGGTGTAATTGAGCAATACATGCTGTTGCCCAGCACGTCCAAATTCTTCGCGAAGATTGGCGTCTGTAATCAGTCGCACAAGTGCAGATGCTGCGGCGTGGTGGTCGTTTCTTGGTACGACAAACCCCGTTTTCTCGTGGACTGTCACCTCGGCGAGGCCGGCCGCATCAGAGACCACCACCGGTAGTCCACAAGCCGCGGCTTCAACTGCGGCGACACCAAAGCTTTCATCTCGGCTTAGTGCTACAAAAATGTCTAGCCGCGCAAGCATGTCCGGCACGCTCTCGTGAGGAACTGAGCCGTGGAACGTCACGGCCGGAGCGATACCCAATCGGGCTACTAACTTTTTAAGCTTCGCCTCATCCTGGCCACCTCCGGTTATTTCTAAGTGTAAATTGAAGGCGGTACCAAGCTGTTTAGTAGCCAGCGCAAACGCACGAATCAATGTGTCGATACCATATTTTTTTGATAATGATTTAACAGTACCAATCGTGATTTTATTGGATTCTTTTTTGATTAATGATGGCCTGAAAATTGTTTCATCCACTCCAAATGGAGTGATGTGAATTTTCTTTGTTTTGCATATAGACGATGTTTTTTGCGCCATGCATTCGCTTGTTGACGCAATCGCATTGGCTGATTGCAGGTTGCTGCGAACAAGCCATTTGTGAAAAATTGATTTTTCGGGAAAATCATAAACATCACTGCCCCAAATTGAAAGCAGTGTAGGCTGAAATCGAACATTTCTTGCTAAGAGTCCATATCCAGTTGCATAGTGTGCGTTCAAAATATCCGGTTTTATTAAATTAATAAATTTTTTGACTTCACTTTGAGCGGCAAGGTAAGCCCATGGTGCAGATAATTTAAGCCGGTGCACCGTGACATTGGGATCAATTTCTTTCAGGGTTTCATGTGCAGTAATTAAATGCACTTTTAATCCTCGAGCAGTCAAACTATTGGCCCATCGCTGTATGTGAATTGAGTTGCCGGGACCCAATAGGACAATTTTCCTATGGTATTGAAGGGTAGGGGTGAGTGCAACGATTTTATCCACGAAGAAGCCTTGAGTATCTGTTGCTCAGCTTGAAAGTTACCATTGCAGCGATGGTCGCAATGAGCCAAAAAGTCGCTAGCATTTCAAGCGTTTGTGGGTTGCGTTCACTTTGTGATCCTAGCCACAGACCCAACAGTGTGCAGACGCGCACCGCCTCAGCAAGGGTGGACTTCCATGGCCGCATGGTTGCCTGTGCTTCTACGCTCATTATTCGAAGCACAATTTCTGCAGAGCCAGCCAGTAAAAAAATGGCCAATAACAGATGAATTCCAGAGTAGGCGAAACCCATCCAGAGATCACTGCGTACAGCGCCGAGTAGCCAGACTGCGCAGACTAAAATCATCATTAGTGCGGTCGTGGCCATTAAAAAATAGCTGTAATATTGAGGAGTGTGGAGCTGCGTTAAACGATTTTTTAGTAATAAAGGCAATGCGTAATTCAATGGTGTCATTGGAATTTGAGTCAAAAGCATCGCCATGCTAATAACTCCCATCCCGGCGTCGCCAAATGATTGCTGGGCTGCCTTTTGCATGAGCACTATGGTCAGTATGCTCAGAAAGCCCGTCACACCAGTGGCCAAACCATGGGTGAATATTTTTTGAATTGGGACTGCTTCTTTGTAGAGAGGGCGAGCGGGCAGCCTTTTCAAAACCAGACCGGCAACCACAGCACCAGTCGCCCATGCGAGTAACATTCCATTAGACATTCCCAGTTGTGAAGCATGACCAGATGCTGCTATCCATGCAGCAATCGGCAACAACAAGACTTGAGGCGCTACCGTCACGAGATTGAACCATATTGTTTGCGGTGAGAGTAGCGTAAGTACACGCCATTGCGCATGGAGACAACCCGCAACAGCAGTTGCACCAACAACTGCTATCAGTGCAGGGCTTGATTGTGTGCTCCACAACATAACGACCGCACCTGTTGCCATACCCAGTGGCCCAATCCAAAGGCTGGTTTTCCAGGCACGGTTGAAGCTCATTTGATTCGATTGCACATAAACGTATAGAGCTTGGGGGATTCCCATGGCGGCCAGTGCGATGCTTAGATCAATCAACGATTTCAGTTGATTGAATTGCCCCTGCTGCTCAGGGCCAGATTTCATGCCGATCCACAGCATCGCCAGCAATGTGCTGCCACCGCCAATACTCTGGATGACTAGCGTCAGTGCGAGTTGTTTTCGAAATTTCAAGGCGTTACTACCGATACGAATGGCCAGGGAATCACGTACTAGCAGCTACGTGGCGGTGTCGGCAGCTAAGGGCATCCCATTGCCCAGATCTTTGCTGGGACAGCAGCCCTGCACACAGGCGGCCCTATCTACAGCGACTTCACCCCAGGCTCGCCGTTTTCCCTTAAGTGAACAGGTATATCTGTGTTCAGCATTCGCCAATAAAGGTGGTGAGTTGGGCTGGGTGACGCAGCGAATCATGGCATTGCTCTTTGCTATAAAAACACCAGCTGTTCGCCCTTGTTGGATGGTGCTTCCAGGTTTTTTTGGAGATGGCGGTGTGCTCGAACAACATCAAGTTGATGCGCTCTTGCAATTGGCGCACGCTCCAGCATTCGAGACGGCAGATTTCAAGATAGAAGTCGCTTTTGAGTGGGGCGTCGATGTAAATCAGAGCCTTCAGATGAGACCAGGTCAATTTTCTCCACACCGTAGAGAGAATCTGCTCATCCGCAAAAACCTCCGCCAACCGCAGGCAGTGGCGCAACTGCTGCTCGCTCCAGCCCTTGCCAAAGTCCGCTGTCAGTTGCCGTGCCAGTTCTGCCTCCACCTGCTTGCCGTATTGGCCCCGCTGCCCTTGCAGCAGCTCGGCGCTGATGCGGCGCTCGATATGCCAGTAAAGCTGGGTGAGTTCGGCATTGACCGCGCTGGCCACCCGCAGGCGCGCCGCATGAATCAGCTGGCGTACCCGGGCAAACAGAGGTTCGGGCAACGGCTGGGGTTGTGTGTGCATGGTGGGCTTTTGCCGTGCAGTCAACGCAGGCTGGGAAGCGTTAATGGGCGAGGCTGTGTTGTTTTGCTGCGATATTTATAGCTGCTCGCGCTTGTTGCATAAGGTTTTGAGTGTTATTGAGCCATTATTTTTTACGGGCTGCTTGAAGCCGGTGCGCAGGCCGTGCGCGGGGCTCACAGGTTGTTCATAAAACGGGGTGCCGATTCTGCGAATGTGGTCGATCAGCTCCAGGTTGTCTATGTGGTGCAGCAGGGATAAGTCCACCGTCCAGGGCAGGAGCAAGTCGTCGATCTGGTTTTCTATGGCCAGCAGGTCGGACAGCCCCAGGGTGGGGGCCTGGATGCTCAGGTCAATGTCTGAACCTGGCCGGTAGTTGCCCTTGGCGCGTGAGCCGTAGAGCAGCACGCTTTGGATGGCTGGGTATTGGCTGAATATGCCGCATAGTTTTGCGATGACATCTTCAGGCAAGCCATAGAGTTTTGGCATGTTCAGTCTGCCTTGCCTTGCATGTCGACTTCGAATTTCTCAAACAGCGGGTGGTAGCTGCGCAGAATTTTTTCGCAGATTTCATTGGCCACCGATTCGTTGTAGGTGTGCGATGTCTGGTTACGGCTTTTGATCATTTCCATCCAGCCTTCGCCGTCGGTGATGAGCCCGTTCTTGAAGGCGCTGCGGATGGCGTCGCGCGAGCCGCTGATTTCCGGGTTGCCCTGGTACAAGAAATAGTCTTTCATCACCTGCCAGGCCAGTTCAAAGACGAATTCAAAGGCTTGGATGAGACCTTGTTTTTCCAGGTCGGACAAAGGCCGGGCGGCTGCCAGTTGCACTGCGCTGACTAGGCGCTGGCGCGCCTTGTGGTAGCTGGCCAGGCGTTGTTGCCAGCGGATGTCGGTGGGGGTGGTGGTCATGGGCGGCTTGAGTTTCTGTTGAGTATCACTTGCACGATGCGGGCAATGCTGTCTTTATCCAGATAGGGGTGCGTGGGGAGGCTCAGCACCCGCTGCGCCAGTGCATCGCCCACCGACAGTTGGGCAGCGGGGTCGGCCACAGCGGGTTGCCGGTTCAGCGGAATGGGGTAGTGCACGGCGGTGGGGATGCCAGCTGCTTTGAGTTTTTCTTGCACTGCATCGCGGTTATTGACCCGGATGGTGTATTGCGCCCAGGCGCTGGTGTTGTGGGGTTCGATATAGGGAGTGGTGATGTTCTCGCCCTCACCCCCACCCCCGCCCTCTCTCGGAGGGGGGGGGAGTAATGCAGCGTAGCGCTCGGCCACTTGCTGGCGCAGGGCCATTTCTTCGTCGAAGATGCTCAGTTTGGTCAGCAATATGGCGGCTTGCAGGGTGTCGAGCCGACTGTTCACGCCCACGCGCACATGGTGGTAGCGCCGGTCCTGGCCGTGGCGGGCTATCTGGCGCAACGCGGTTGCCAGGGTGTCGTCATTGGTAAAAATAGCGCCGCCGTCGCCGTAGCAGCCTAGGGGTTTGCTGGGGAAGAAGCTGGTGCAGGCAATGGTTGAAAGGCTGCAGCTTTTGCGACCTTTGTAGGTGGCGCCAAAGCTTTGGGCTGCGTCTTCAATGACCGGTATGCCGTGTTGGGCGGCAATGGCGTTGATGGCGTCAAAGTCGGCGCATTGGCCATACAGGCTCACGGGGATGATGGCTTTGGTACGCGGCGTGATGGCGGCTTGCAGCAATGCCGGGTTCAGGTTGTAGGTGCGCGGGTCAATGTCCACATATACCGGTTTGGCGCCCAGCAGCGCCACGGTTTCTGCGGTGGCAATGTAGGTAAAGCCGGGGGTGATGACTTCATCGCCGGGGCCTATGCTCAGTGCCATCTGGGCAATTTGCAGGGCATCGGTGCCGTTGGCCACGGTGATGCAGTGTTTGGCGCCGGTGTAGGCGGCCAGCTTTTCTTCCAGCTCGACCACTTCGGGGCCCAGGATGTATTGGCCGTGCTGCAGCACGCGGGCAATGGCTGCATCCAGCTGAACCTTGATGCGGGCTTGCTGGGCTTTGAGGTCGATAAATTCAATCATGGCCTTATGCCGATAGCCTGATGACAGACGCTCCGTTCAATGCGTAGCGGGCGCCCGTGTGGGGGCAGGTTGCTTCGGACTCACCATGCAGGGGCAGGTCGAGTTGCTCGCCATATTCACTCATCCAACCAATCTGACGGGCTGGCACGCCCACCACAAGGGCGTATGCAGGCACGTCTTTGTTGACCACAGCGCCTGCGCCGATGAAGGCGTATTCACCCACGGTGGCGCCGCAAACGATGGTGCAGTTGGCGCCCAGGGTAGCGCCCTTTTTGACCAGCGTGTTGCGGTATTCGTTCTTGCGCTCGATGAGCGCGCGGGGGTTATGAACGTTGGTGAAAACCATGCTGGGGCCGCAAAAAACGCCTTCTTCAAGCGTGACGTTGTCGTAAATACTGACGTTGTTCTGGATCTTGCAGTCGTCGCCAATCACCACCTTGTTGCCCACAAACACGTTTTGTCCGAGGGAAACGTTGTTTCCGATACAGGCACCACCACAGACATGAGTCCAGTGCCAGATGCGCGAGCCCTCGCCGATGTGCGCGCCGTCATCGACGATAGCGCTGGGGTGAATGGTGATGCTCATGGATGCGGGCCGCGCCGGGCGAGCTGTGCCACAAACGGGTGTACTTCGCCCAGTGAGCCCGTTTGCAGTGTGGCGTTGCGAATGGTATGAACGGTTTCGATGCAGTGGCGCGCATCTTCCAGGCCATAACCCCGGCTCGCCAGGATTTGCTGGTAACTGGTGGTGTGCAGGTCGGTAAAGCCTTCAGAGAATTCAAGCTGTTCACCACTGACGTCAATGCTGCGGTAGGTTGGTTTTTTGCCTTGCACTTCCGGGGGCAGGTCGCTTGCGTCGATGGATAGAAACCAGCGCACGCGCGCTCGTTCATATTCTAGGTAGCCGCCCGCTTTGTCTGCCTGGCTGTAATGCACATCGTTGCGCTGGAGCGCACCAAAAATGAAGTGCAGCATGTCGAAAAAATGCACGCCGATGTTGGTGGCCACCCCGAACGATTTGCGTGGGTCGCCTTTCCAACTGGCGGCATACCATTTGCCGCGTGACGTGATGTACGTAAGATCTACATCAAATTTGGTGTCTTGCGGCGCGTTGGCGACCTTGTTGCGCAATTGCACGATGGCATCGTGGTGGCGCAGTTGCAAGATGTTGTAAACGCGCTGGCCGGTTTCTTTTTCAACCCTCGTCAGTTCGTTGATCAGCTCAGGCGTGGGTACCAGGGGCTTTTCGCAAATAACATTGCAGCCCAGTCGCAGCCCGGCAGCAATGTGCGCGTGGTGCAAATGGTTGGGGGAGCACACCGCCACATAGTCCAGTGCCTGGGCGGGTGAACGTTTGAGTGTTTGCGAATGCTCGTAAAAACACTCGAAGTCGGTGAAGAAATCTGCATCAGGCGCCAGGCTGTCGATGATGCCCACCGAGTCGTTCACGTCGTAGGCGGCGCTCAGGCGGTTGCCGGTGTCTTTGATGGCGCGCATGTGGCGCGGGGCGATGTACCCGGAGGCTCCAATCAGTGCAAAATTTTTCATGGGGTCAGAGTCGGTAAACGGTGAACCCTGCATGAGCCAATTCGTCGCGGTCATACAGCGACTTGATGTCTGCCAGCACAGGAGTGGGGTGGCGGCAGTACGAGCGCAGCTGTCTGGGGTTCAGGGCTCGGTAGCTATTGTGGCCAACTGCCACAATCAGGGCATCCACTGGATGGAGATCATCCACAGTGCCGAGTGTCAGGTTGTACTCGTGTTGCACCTCCCGTGCATCGGCGATGGGATCGGTGACGACCACGTCCATGCCCCAGGCCTGCAGTTCATTGACGAGGTCAATTACCTTGCTGTTGCGAATGTCCGGGCAGTTCTCTTTAAAGGTGATGCCGAGCACGCCCACTTTGCAGCGAGGCGCATCCATGCCGGCACGCAACATCATCTTTACCGTGTTGCGTGCCGCGTAGGCTGCCATGTTGTCGTTGATTCGACGGCCAGCCAGGATGATTTGTGGGTGGTATCCCACCTGTTCGGCCTTGTGGGTAAGGTAGTAAGGGTCCACACCGATGCAGTGCCCGCCGACCAAGCCAGGGCGAAATGGGATGAAGTTCCACTTGCTGCCTGCAGCTTCGAGTACGTCCAGGGTGTCGATGTCCAGCCGGTTGAAAAGGATGGAGAGTTCGTTCATCAATGCGATGTTCAGGTCGCGCTGAGTGTTCTCTATCACTTTGGCTGCTTCTGCCACCTTGATGCTGCGTGCCTTGTAAGTGCCTGCCGTGATGATGCGGCGGTAGAGCTGGTCGACCGCCTCGGCTGCTTCGGGGGTGCTACCACTGGTGATCTTGCGGATGTGCGTGAGTGTGTTGACTTTGTCACCAGGGTTGACGCGTTCGGGGCTGTAGCCGCAAAAGAAATCCTGGTTAAAGCGCAGGGCTGAAGCTTGTTCAAGAACCGGCACGCAAACTTCTTCTGTAACGCCCGGATACACGGTGGATTCATAGATCACCAAGGTGTTTTTGCGAAGAGCGCGGCCCACCGTCTGGCTGGCGCGAATGAGCATGGAGAGGTCTGGCCGATTGGCTGAATCGACGGGGGTGGGAACCGTCACGATGAAAATGTTGCAGTCCTGCAGGTCCTCGGGGTTGGTCGTGTATTGCAGCAGCTGTGCGGCCTGTAGTTGGTCTGCCGATGCTTCATGCGTGCGGTCATACCCCCATGCCAACTCGTCGACACGTTGCTGCAATGTGTCAAAGCCGATTACCGGCAACATTTTTCCAAATTCCACGGCCAGTGGGAGGCCCACGTAACCCAGGCCGATGATGGCAATTCTTGGGGAGGCTGTTGGTAAAGTCAGCATGGTGGGCGTGTCATTTCCGGGTGATAGCCAACTACGAGTTGGGCAAGTAAGTGCCTTATGCGCATTTCGTCGTTGTTCTTGGCCGCGTCATGCAGTGCTTGCAGCAAGGCATTTAGGTCGGCCCACGCGAGGTATTCTTCCCGCGCTCTCAGGATACGCGGATGCGCGGTGGGCAACGGATTGTCACCAATAAGCAATTCTTCGTAGAGTTTTTCGCCAGGGCGCAGGCCGGTGAACTCGATGGCGATGTCAGCGCCCGGGTGCTGCACGTCACGCACTGTCAGGCCAGACAGCGTCACCATGCGCCGTGCCAGGTCCACGATGCGGATGGGCTCGCCCATATCGAGCAAGAACAGGTCGCCGCCTTCGGCCATGGCGCCGGCTTGTAGCACCAGTTGCGCGGCTTCAGGGATGGTCATGAAGTAGCGGGTCACTTCAGGATGCGTGACCGTTACCGGGCCACCAGCGGCAATCTGGCGGCGGAACAGCGGGATCACGCTGCCACTCGAGCCCAGCACGTTGCCGAATCGCACCATCGAAAACCGCGTTGGACATCGCCATGGATCTTGCGGTATGGGCTGCCGAGAGGGAAATGGGGTATAGGTTGCCGCCGTGATGGCTTGCAGGATCATTTCTGCCACGCGCTTGCTCGCGCCCATCACATTGGTGGGGCGCACGGCCTTGTCGGTAGAGATGAGTACGAAGTGCTCCACCTGGTGCTCCAGGGCTGCACGCACCATGTTGAGTGTGCCAAAGACGTTATTGCAAATGCCTTCGCCCATATTGGCCTCCACCATGGGCACATGCTTGTAAGCGGCGGCATGGTAGATGGATGCAGGGCGATAAATGCTGCAAATCTCTGCGATGCGGTGGGCATTGGTTACGCTGGCCAGCAGCGGCACCAAAGTGCATTGGGTGATGCCCTGTTGAACGAGAGCCTGCAGTTCTTGGTGGATGTTGTAAAGCGCGAACTCGCTGTGGTCCACCAGCAGCAGCCGGTCGGGGTTTTCTGCTGCAATCTGGCGACACAACTCGCTGCCTATGCTGCCACCTGCGCCAGTGACCATGATCACCTTGCCTGCCAGGTTGCGGCGCAATAGTTCGGGGTTGGCCACTACAGGTTCTCGGCCCAGCAGGTCTTCAATGTCCAGGTCCTGAAACTCGGTGATGGTGACCCGGCCACTGGCCAAGTCGGTTAGCCCGGGCAAGGTGCGAATGCGCACCGGTAACTCGCGCAGGCTTTCAATAATCTCGCGCCGGCGCTGGCGCGTTGCGCTGGGCAGGGCCAGCAATACATCGGTGACGCCAAGGCGATCAATGATGTGGGGTAGCTCGTGAGGCGCATGGACGCGGGTGCCGTTGATGCTGCGCCCGACCTTGGCAGCGTCGTCGTCGACAAACCCTTGTAACTGGTACTGATGGGTTCCTCCAAGGCCGGCCGCTGTCTGCGCGCCTGCGCTTCCGGCACCGTAAATCAGCAAACGATTTGGTGCCGAGTCAGGACGGCCCCTGAGCCAAAGCCAGCCCAGAGCACGACTGGTGCCAATCATCAGCAACAGAATCAGCGGTTGCAAAATACCCACGCTTCGGGGCACGCCCTCCCATTGCACACTGAGCAATATGGACAAAAGAACGGCGCCGTAGATTGCCACCGCTTTGCCTGTCGTTAGCAGTGCCGTGATACCTGTATAGCGAAATATGGCGCGGTATAGCCCCTGTTTCATCAGAATTGGGAAGGCCAGCAGAGGTGCCATGGCATAAACCGGCCATTGCAGGCCTTCGGGCCAATGCAAAGTGTCCAGCCGCAAACTGAAAGCGAGCCACATGGCCAGAATGCCCATGCAGACGTCCATAACCACGACAAACAGCCGCTTGACGGAGCGCGGCCATTCCAGAACGTGGTGCAATAAATAGCGGTTTTGGGGCATTCAGCTAGGAAGGCGAAATTCCTGTGCGTTCCAGCACATCCCCCACCAGTTCCAGTCGGACCAAGGGGTTGTCGAGTTCCATCAGCCGCTGCTTGAGTTCCAGGGGAATGGGCAGCAGTTCGCACCAGCGGTTGGCGACCCAGCCGCAGTCGTTCAGCTGGGCGGGGGTGGGGTGCACGGCCGTGCCGGAGCCGGTGTCGCGTTCGCGCAAGGATGCCAGCACCTGGGCCAAGGTTGTCGCGGTGGTCAGAAGGTCCTCGGGAATGGACACCGCAAGGTCTGTGGCCAGTTGCTCCACATCGGCAATCCACAGGCCGTGCGGCAAATGCCTGCGCTCTGTGATGCGAAAACGCTGGCTGCCGCGGCACAGCAGGGTGATCAGTCCGGGTTGCGGGTTGTCGAGCTTTTCGATGACCGCCAGGGTTCCGATGTCGTGAAATCGCTCATCGGGTGCGCCGGCCTGTCGCACCTCGTGGCCCTGTGTGAGCGTCACCACACCAAACGGAGCGCCAGCATGGTGGCATTTGCGCACCATGTCGAGGTAGCGCACCTCGAACACGCGCAACGCCAGCACTCCGTCTGGAAACAGCACGGAATTGAGCGGAAACAGCGGAAGGGATGACAGGGTGAGGGGTTGTGTCATGGGCGAAGCTCTTCGGTCGCTATCATCCCATGGCGCAGTCTGCTTTCGTACCCGGTCCACTCCAATTTGTCTCATCCATGCTCTACCAGATCGCCTCTTTCCTGCTCGATGTCGTTGGTGGCCTGTTGACCGGGGCGTGTCTGCTGCGTTTGTACATGCAGTGGCAGCGGGTGCCGTTCTCCAATCCGATTGGCGGGCTGGTGTTTGCACTCACTGACTGGCTGGTCATGCCGCTGCGGCGCGTGATCGCGCCGGTGGGTCGCTGGGACCTCTCCAGTCTGGTTGCAGCTGTGTTGTTGCAATTTGTCCAGTATTTTTTGCTGTGGCTGATTCTGGGTGCCGGTGCCGCCTGGGCGTGGCTGCCCTGGCTGGCGCTTTTTGGCCTGGTGCGGGTGGCCATCTCGGGGCTGATTGGTTTGCTGATTGTCCATGCGGTCATGTCATGGATGTCGACCCGCTCGCCGATTGCGGACGTGGTGGCACGTTTGTGTGCACCGGTGCTGCGGCCGTTTCAGCGCATTATTCCGCTGGTCGGCGGGGTGGATTTATCGCCGCTGGCCGTGCTGGTGTTGCTGCAGGTTGCCATGATCATCCTGGGGCACCTGCAAGCAGGCGTGCTGCAGGGGTGAGGGTGATTTTGTGCCAAATCAGCATGCAGCCCTTATCCAGTAAGCACAGCATGCTATTTATTTGATAGTAATTCCGTCGGCAGCCGAGCAGCGGCCGCACGGCTTTACACGACGGCGTCGGCAGGCAGGCGCTGCAGCATGGCCAGGCTGATGGCCACGGTGTTGCGCAGTTCGCGGCGGTCGCAGATGAAGTCCACGGCGCCCTTGGTCTGCAGGAATTCGGCGCGCTGAAAACCCTCTGGCAGCGTCACACGCACGGTGGATTCGATCACGCGCGGGCCGGCAAATCCGATCAGGGCCTTGGGTTCGGCGATGACGATGTCGCCCACAAAGGCAAAACCAGCGCTCACGCCGCCCATGGTGGGGTCGCTCAGCACGCTGATGAAGGGCAGGCCTTTTTTGGCCAGGCGGGTGAGTGCGGCATTGGTCTTGGCCATCTGCATGAGCGACAGCAGCCCCTCCTGCATGCGCGCGCCGCCCGTGGCGGTAAAGCACAGGAAGGGTACCTTCTGATCGATGGCGGTTTCGACGCCGCGCACAAAGCGCTCGCCCACCACGCTGCCCATGCTGCCGCCCATGAAGTCAAATTCGAAGCAGGCCGCCACCAGGTTGATGCTTTTGACCGCACCGCCCATGACGATGAGGGCGTCGGTCTCGCCCGTGTTTTCCAGGGCTTCCTTCAGGCGCTCGGGGTACTTGCGGCTGTCCTTGAACTTGAGCGCATCCACGGGCAGCACTTCCTGGCCGATTTCGTAGCGGCCTTCCGGGTCGAGGAAGGCGTTCAGCCGCGCCCGCGCGCCGATGCGGTGGTGATGGCTGCAGTGTGGGCAGACGTTCTGGTTTAGCTCCAGGTCGGCCTTGTAGAGCACGGTTTCGCAGCTCGGGCACTTGATCCACAGACCTTCGGGCACCTGGCGGCGCTCGGTGGGGTCGGTTTGCTGGATTTTGGAGGGCAGAAGTTTTTCGAGCCAGGACATGGTGTTCTCCTCTTCGGTGGCACGGCCTCGGCCCGGAGTCGGTGGGCATTCGTGGGCAGGCCGGAGTGAATCTGTGGCGCGCTGCCTATTGGTGGAGGCGCGCGCCGGGCTGCATTATGCGTCGAGCGCTTTGCGCACGCCACGCATGAAGTCGATGGTAATGGGCACCACTTTGGCGTGCTCCTGGTCTTCAATCAGCTGGATGATGCGGCTGCCGATCACCACCGCATCGGCCACCTTGCCAATCGCCTGGGCGGTGGCCGCATCACGGATGCCGAAGCCCACGCCCACGGGGATGTGCACATGCTGGCGGATGCGGGGCAGCATCTGTTCGACTGCAGTGGTGTCCAGCGCGCCCGAACCCGTAACGCCCTTGAGCGATACGTAATACACATAGCCGCTGGCCACCCGCGCCACCTGCGCCATGCGCTCGTCGGTGCTGGTGGGGGCGAGTAAAAAGATCAGGTCCATGCCATGCGCGCGCAGGCTGGCGGCAAAGGCTTCGCATTCTTCGGGTGGGTAGTCCACGATGAGCACGCCATCAACGCCTGCCGCGGCCGCATCGCGCACAAAGGCGCCCTGGCTGTGAATCTGGTCGTAGCGTTCCACGGGGTTGGCATAGCCCATCAGCACCACGGGCGTGGTGCTGTTGCGCTTGCGGAATTCGCGCACATGGTCCAGCACCTGAACCATGCCGATACCCAGACCCAAAGCTTTTTCACCCGCTTTCTGGATGACAGGGCCGTCGGCCATGGGGTCGGAAAACGGCACACCCAGCTCGATCACGTCGGCCCCGGCATCCACCATGCCGTGCATGAGCGCGGGGGTGATATCGGCAAACGGAAAGCCTGCGGTCACATAGGGAATCAGCGCCGTGCGGCCCTGCGCCTTAAGTGCGGAAAAAGTGGATTCGATGCGGCTCATTTGACCACCTTGACGGGTTGCTCGCCGCCCTTGACGGACTGCCCCTGGCAGCTGGGGCGGCAATAAAAATCGGCGCCACTGAGGTCGGCCACGGTGCCAATGTCCTTGTCGCCACGGCCCGAGAGGTTGACCAGGATGGACTGGTCTGCGCGCATGGTTTTGGCCAGCTTCATGGCGTAGGCCACGGCGTGGCTCGATTCGAGCGCCGGGATGATGCCTTCGGTGCGGCACAGGTAGTGGAAGGCGTCGAGCGCTTCCTTGTCGGTGATGCCCACATATTCGGCACGACCGATTTCCTGCAGCCACGCGTGCTCGGGGCCCACGCCGGGGTAGTCGAGGCCCGCGCTCACGCTGTGGGTTTCAGTGATCTGGCCATTGGCGTCCTGCAGAATGAAGGTGCGGTTGCCATGCAGCACGCCCGCGCTGCCCTTTTGCAGCGATGCCGAGTGCTTGCCCGATTCCAGCCCTTCGCCGGCCGCCTCTACGCCGATCAGGCGGGTCTTTTCAAACGGAATGTAGGGATGAAAAATTCCCATGGCGTTGCTGCCGCCACCCACGCAGGCCACCACCACATCGGGTTGCTCGGTGGCGGCCTTCTGGGCGGCCAGCATTTCGGGCATCTGCTCGATGCATTCCTTGCCGATAACGCTCTGGAAGTCGCGCACCATCATGGGGTAGGGGTGAGGGCCCGCCACCGTGCCGATGATGTAAAAAGTGTTGTCCACATTGGCCACCCAGTCGCGCATGGCTTCATTCAACGCGTCTTTCAGGGTTTTGCTGCCCGATTCCACGGGCACCACGGTGGCGCCCAGCAGTTTCATGCGGTACACGTTGGGGCTTTGGCGCTTCACATCCTCGGCGCCCATGTACACCACGCATTCCAGTCCATAGCGCGCACAGATGGTGGCCGTGGCCACACCGTGCTGGCCGGCACCGGTTTCGGCAATGATGCGCGGCTTGCCCATGCGCTTGGCCAGCATGGCCTGGCCGATCACGTTGTTGATCTTGTGGGCGCCGGTGTGGTTGAGGTCTTCGCGCTTGAGATAAATCTGCGCGCCGCCCGTTTCGCGACTGGTGCGGGCAGCGTGGTAGACCGGCGAAGGGCGGCCAACGAAGTGCTTGAGTTCGTAGTGAAACTCGGCCAGAAACGCGGGGTCGTTCTGGTAGCGGGCGTAGGTCTCGCGCAGTTCCTGGATGGCGTGGGTCAGGGTTTCGCTGACAAAGCTGCCGCCGTAGGGGCCGAAGTGGCCCGAGGGATCAGGGTGCTGGTAGGAATTCATGGGGATTCTTTGCAAGTTGTGCATCGGCCGCACGCACGGCGGCTACGAAGCGATGGATCTTGTCGGCGTCCTTGATGCCCCGCTGGGGGTGGCCATCGGGGCCATCGGCCTCGACGCCGGAGCTGACATCAACGGCCAGCGTGGTGCAACGCGGGCGTACTTGCAGAATGCCATCGGTCACGTTTGCAGGCGTGAGTCCACCAGACAAAACGAGATGAGAGGCTACGCTTGGTGGAAGGAGTGACCAATTGAATGCCTTGCCGCCGCCGCCGTAACCGTCGACATGGGCGTCGAGCAGAATGGCTTGGGCTTTCGAGTAATCATGGGCGTATTTTACGAGGTCGAACCGTGCCGCACCGTCGCCAAGGGGAATGCGCGCGGCGCGAAGGAACGGCCGGGCGCCACCCAAGGTGGCGGCCAGACATTCCGCCGGCGTTTCGTCACCGTGAAATTGGATGGTAGCGCCCGCCAGCAAAGCGCTAGCAGCTATGATATTTGAAGCGGACTCGTTGACAAACAACAACACCGGGGTGACAAACGGCGGCAGGCGCGAGGCCAGTTCGGCAGCCCTTTGCGGCGTAACGGCACGAGGGCTGGGCGCATACAGCACGAAACCGATGGCATCCGCGCCTGCGGCAACGGCAGCGTCAACATCCTGTTCGCGTGTCAGGCCGCAAATCTTGATGCGGGTGCGAATGCAGGGGAGGGGAAGTGGCTTTTCGGACGACGGGCTGCTCATGGTGATGATGGTGCTCAGGGCAGCCAATCATACGCAGCCGTGCGGTGGGGCAGGCCCCAATGGGGTTCGTAGACCGGCCCCTGAAAATACAGGCCGTCGGGCGAAAAGGTGGGTGCCGCAGCGTCGCGTGAGCGCGCAGCCAGCACTTCGCCGATCCATTGCGGTGGTTTTTTTCCCTGCCCCACGGCAATCAGGCACCCCATGATGTTGCGAATCATGTGGTGCAAAAAAGCGTTGGCTTCAAATTCGAAGCGCCAGTAACAGGGCGCGAAGCCTTCTGGCGGCGCGGCCATGCTGGATGGCGTGCGGGTGATCTCGATGCGCTGCAGCGTCTTGACGGGTGACTTGGCCTGGCAAGCCGAAGCCCGGAACGAGGTGAAATCGTGTTCGCCCAACAGCTGTTGCGCTGCCTGCAGCATCGCAGCATGGTCGAGTGGGTAGAAAACCCAGCCCACACGGCCCGCATCCACGCTGGGCCGCACGGGCGACTGCAGCAGCACATAGGCATAGCGCCGCGCAATGGCGCTTGCGCGTGCGTGAAAGCCATCGGGCACCGGCTGCGCCCATTGCACCGCAATATCCGCTGGCAAAAAGGTGTTGGTGCCTCGCACCCAGGACGACGCTGGGCGTTGGAGTGGCGTGTCGAAGTGCACAACCTGCATGAGACCGTGCACCCCCGCGTCGGTGCGGCCCGCGCACAAGGTGCTGACCCGGTGCGTAGCAAAGCGGCCCAAGGCCGCTTCAAGATGATCCTGGATCGTGTTGCCAGACAGCTGGCTTTGCCAGCCGCTGTAGCGCTGGCCGTTGTAGCTGACCCCCATGGCCACCCTGGAGAGGTGGGCAGGGGCAGTGTCTTGCGGTGCGGGCGGGTTGTCCGGCTGCATCAGCCCAGGTCGGCCAGCATTCGCTGGGCGCGGGCCTTGAGCGCTCCCGACGACTCGGCGACCACTTCTTCGACCAGGGTGCGGGCCCCATCGGTGTCGCCAATGGCATTGAACTCTTGCGCCAGTGCCAGTTTGGTGGCCAATGGGTCATCCGCAGCGGCCTCGACGCCGATGTCTGCTGCGGCCAGCGCCGCTGCAGGAGGCAGCGCGGCAGGTTTGGCAGGTGCGCCCAAATCCAGCGTCAAGTCACCCAGGTCAAATTCCATGGGGGCGGTTTCCAGGGGCGCTGAACTGGTGCTGGTTGTCAGCGGCATGGCACCGGACGGGAGCATGGTGAGGTCATCGGAGCTTGGAAAGTCCAGGTCTGCCATTGCAGGCAACCCGACGTCAGGGGCTGCCGCCACGGTAGACTGCTCGGTGGGCAGCGATGGGGGCAGATCCAGTTGCGGAAGCGCAGATGATTCAACGTTGCTGGTGCTGTAGCCAGCGTCCACTTCACTGGCGGCGGTGGCCGTGGCCGCTGCTGCAGCAAAACCACCGGGGGCGGCTGGCGCCTCGCTCAGTGCGTCTTCAGGCAAATCCAGATCCAGGTCAAGATCCAGGTCCGGGGGCAGCGTGGTTGCTGCTGCCATGGCGCTGCCCGCCAAACCGGCAGTGGATGCGGCGGTGGCATCGCTCAGGAGCGCACCAGGACGTCCGCCAGGCTGGTACAGCGGGTTTTCCTGATCCAGGTCGCGGCCCAGTTCAGCTACGCGGGTCCAGTCCGGGCCTTCGCCCTGGGTGAGCTTGAAAACGTCACCGGCCACGACCTCCAGTGCCTTGCGGTCCTGCCGCTTGGCATAGATCTCGGCCAGCTTGACATGTACCGATACGCGGGCCGGGTTGTGGCGAATGGCCTCCTTGAGGATCTCCTCGGCCTGCAGATCGCGTCCATACGCCAGGTACACGTCGGCTTCGGCCACAGGGTCCACGTCACCGCCAGCGTCGAGCTGGCTGGGGGAGTAGGCCATGGATGAGCCTGTGGTCATCTCGCTCTTGGCGGTGTCCACTTTCTGGCCGCCGCTGGCGCCAAAGAAAGAGTCGGGCTGAGCGCGGCTGTCCATGAAGGAGCTGTCAACACCGGCATTGGCACGGCGCCGTTGTACGACACGGTAAGCGCCGTAACCGCCCAGTGCGATCAAGGCGAGAAGCCCTCCGGCCGGCACCAGGGGGTCTTCCATCAGGTCCGACAGGAAGCTTGGCTCAGGGGCTGGCGCTGGCGGCGGGGCAGGCGTGGGAGCTGGTGCCGCGACAGGGGCAGAGGCTGGTGCCGCTGCTTCAGCAGGAACGACTGGATCGGAGGCCGCTGCTTCCGGTACTGCGGGGGCGCTCGCCGTGGGCGATGCCGCCACGGCAACTGGCTCGGAAGCGGCAGGCTGGGCAGGTATCGCTGCTGGTGTTGCCACTGCCACAGCGCCTGGCGCGGAGGCCGTGGCTGCAGGCGCGCCGACGGGCGCAGACGCAGCGCTGATCTTGTTCAGCTCATCAATGTTCTTGGACAGTTCGGCCATGCGGGCGGATGCTTCGCTGGCTTGCTTGTCCTTGGCCAGTTGGTCTTCTGCCGCCTTCTGGCCCGTGATGGCGCCCTTGGACAGGGTGAGTTTGTCGGGTGCAGCCGTAGCGGGTTTCTTGTCTTCGACGCGCGCTTGCACTGTGCCGCTGGCAGAGCGCTCTGCAGCCGCCACTTCGGCGGTGGGGGCTGCTGCCGCGAGCTTGCGGCGGAAAGCGTTGAAATCGCGGCTTTGTGCCGCCAGAACCTGGCGTGCTTCGCCCACTGGCGTGGCCAATGCAGTGGCCTCGTCAGGCATTTGCAGCACGGCGCCGGCCTTGACCCGGTTGACGTTGCCCTGGATGAAGGCGTCAGGGTTGGCGCGCATCAGTGCCACCAGCATCTGGTCCAGCGACACGCTGGCAGGGCGGTAGGCGTTGGCCAGGCGGCCAGCCGTATCGCCCGGCTGTACGGTGACGCCATCGGCAGGAGCGGTGCGCGGGCTCGCGGCAGGGGTATTGCGGGGAGGCGTGCTAGCCGGTGCCGCCGACACGCGCGGGGCAGCGCCAGCCTGGGCTTTTGCCGAAGGGACTGAAATTTGTGGTGCTGCGGTAACCGTGGGCGCCGCGCGGCGCAATGCCGGTGGGTCAAACAGCATGGTGTAGCTGCGCACGATATGGCCGCTGCCCCATGTGGCGTCGAGCACCAGGTCCACGAACGGGTCGTTGACGGGGCGGTCGCTGGACAGGCGCAACACGGCAGTGCCATCAGGCCGCCGCTGCAGTTGCATCCGCAGGTTGTTCACCGCCGGGTTGAACTCCATGCCCTGGGCCCGAAAGACTTCGGGTGACGCCGTTGTGGCGCGCAGGGTGTCGGCCTCTGCCGGTGTGATCTGGGGCAGGTCGATTTCGGCGCGCAATGGCTCGCCGAGAGCAGATTGCACCGTAATGTGACCCAGAGCCAGGGCGTATGCATCGTCGGCATGGAAACCGGTCAATGCGACGGCCGCAGCCGCCAGGACAGAAAATTTCCAACGATGCATGTGTGCCATCAAATGTGTTTGTGCGGCTCGGTCGAGCGGCGTTGTTCTTCTCATGGTCTGGTCCCGCCCCGGCGCGTGAAAATGTGTAAAAAGCACCATAGCAGCAATGTTTTGCACTGACAAGCTGACGTGGTGTGGAAGCTTTGAGCGAGGTGTCGCCGCCCTGTTTTTGGGGTTAAATTGTTGCCAAATGCCAACGCCGCGTAACCGGGTGTTTCCGTCGACCAGGCATAAAAAAGCGCGCTACAGCGTGTGCTGCGCGCGCCTGGGGGCTGGGCAGATCAGGCGTCCAGCAGAATCCGCAGCATGCGGCGCAGGGGTTCAGCGGCGCCCCACAGCAGCTGGTCGCCGATGGTGAAGGCACCCACGTACTCAGGGCCCATGGCCAGCTTGCGGATGCGGCCCACGGGAATGGTCATGGTGCCGGTCACGGCGACGGGGGTCAGGTCCTTGATGGTGGCCTCGCGCGTGTTGGGCACCACTTTCACCCACTGGTTGTCGGCAGCGATCATGGCCTCGATGTCAGCCACGGGCACGTCCTTCTTGAGCTTGAAGGTCAGGGCCTGGCTGTGGCAGCGCATGGCACCCACGCGCACGCAGAAGCCATCGACCGGTATGGCGGCAGAGTCAAAGCCTTCACCCATGCCCAGAATTTTGTTGGTCTCGGCCATGCCCTTCCACTCTTCCTTGGACATCCCGTTGCCCAGGTCTTTGTCGATCCAGGGGATCAGCGAGCCACCCAGCGGCACGCCGAAGTTGGCGGTTTCGGCGGCGCTCAAGCTGCGCTGCTTGGCGATGACCTTGCGGTCAATTTCCAGGATGGCGCTCTTGGGGTCGTCGAGCAGGGCCTTCACTTCGGCGTTCAGCGTGCCGTACTGCGTGAGCAGCTCGCGCATGTGCTGTGCGCCACCGCCCGATGCGGCCTGGTAGGTCTGGGTGCTCATCCATTCGACGAGGCCCGCCTTGTACAGCGCGCCCACGCCCATCAGCATGCAGCTCACCGTGCAGTTGCCGCCGATCCAGTCCTTGCCGCCATTCGCCAGGGCGTTCTTGATGACCGGCATGTTCACCGGGTCGAGCACGATGACGGCGTTCTTTTCCATGCGCAGGGAGGATGCGGCGTCGATCCAGTGGCCGTTCCAGCCGGCGGCGCGCAGTTTGGGATACACCTCGTTGGTGTAGTCGCCGCCCTGGGCGGTGATGATGATGTCGCAGCGCTTCAAGGCGTCGATGTCGAATGCGTCTTGCAGCGTGGTTTCGTTTCGGGCCTGTGCCGGGGCCTTGCCGCCTGCGTTCGAGGTGGAGAAGAACAGGGGTTCGATCAGATCGAAGTCTTTTTCCTGCACCATGCGGTCCATCAGGACCGAGCCGACCATGCCGCGCCAGCCGACCAAACCTACCAACTTGCTCATTTCAACGCCCTTTCAAAGTAAGAAACAGTGCCAGACCAGACTGTTTTGCCCCGGCTCGTCTGGCCAGGGAGGGCGCACGACGATACTTGGGCTGGATCAGCCCTTAATGGTCGTGGTTTTGGTGGTGATTGCGCGCGCGGCTGCACCGGCCTGGGCGGCGGATGCGGTGTTCAGGGCGAACGGGCGGGCGACAAACATGGGTGCAGATTGTAGCGGATGGCGGCTTTGCGCCCGCTGACGGTGGTCGGTGTGTTTCGGCGTAAGAGCCGTGCATGAAAAAGGGCGGCACCTGGCCGCCCTTGATAAATGCCTGCGCCTGGAGGGCAGGTTTATGCCAGCGCCTTCACCACCGCATCGCCCATCTGCGCGGTGCCCACCTTGGTGGTGCCTTCGCTGTAGATGTCGGGCGTGCGCAACCCTTGCGCCAGCACCTTTTGCACGGCGGCTTCGATGCGCTGGGCGGCGGCTTCCTGGTTCAGGCTGAAGCGCAGCATCATGGCAGCCGAGAGGATGGTGGCCAGCGGGTTGGCCACACCCTTGCCCGCGATGTCGGGGGCGCTGCCGTGGCTGGGTTCGTACAGGCCCTGGCCTTTGCTGTTCAGGCTGGCCGAGGGCAGCATGCCGATCGAGCCGGTGAGCATGGAGGCTTCGTCGGAGAGGATGTCGCCGAACATGTTGCCGGTGACCACCACGTCAAACGTCTTGGGCGCCTTGACGAGCTGCATGGCGGCGTTGTCCACGTACATGTGCTGCAGTTCCACGTCGGGGTACTGCTGGCCCACCTCGGTGACCACGTCCTTCCAGAACTGGAAGGTCTCCAGCACGTTGGCCTTGTCCACGCTGGTGACCTTTTTGCTGCGCTTGCGCGCGGCCTGGAAGGCGACGTGGGCAATGCGCTCGATCTCGGGCTTGCTGTAGCGCATGGTGTCATACGCTTCCTCGGCACCGGGGAAGTGGCCGTCGGTGGCCACGCGGCGGCCGCGTGGTTGGCCAAAATAGATGTCGCCCGTCAGCTCGCGGATGATGAGGATGTCGAGGCCCGCAATCAGCTCGGGCTTGAGGCTCGACGCCCCCACCAGTTGCTCGTAGCAGATGGCGGGCCGGAAGTTGGCAAACAGCCCCATGTTCTTGCGCAGGCCCAGAATGGCTTGCTCGGGGCGCAGCGGGCGGTCCAGCTTGTCGTATTTCCAGTCGCCTACCGCGCCGAACAGCACGGCGTCGGCATCCATGGCGAGCTTCAGGGTGGATTCGGGCAGCGGGTGGCCATGGGCCTCGTAGGCGGCGCCGCCTACGAGGGCGGATTCCATCTCGAACGGGAGCTCCAGCGCTTCCAGAACCTTGACGGCTTCGGAGACGATTTCGGTGCCAATGCCGTCACCTGGCAGAACTGCGATTTTCATTGAATTTGCTTTGATTTTGATAGCTGCTAGCGCTTATGGGTAAAGCGCTAGAGGCCAATTTAACTAATATTTTTGGTGATGCGCCGTCTTACGACACCATGGTGTGCGCCAGCCACGGCTTGGTCGCCAGGCGCTGCGCTTCAAAGGCCTTGATCTTGTCGGACTGGCGCAGGGTCAGGCCGATGTCGTCAAAGCCGTTGAGCAGGCAGTATTTGCGGAAAGCCTGCACCTCGAACGGGATCTCTTCGCCCTGCGGGCGCACGATGACCTGGCGCTCGAGGTCGATGGTGAGCTGGTAGCCGGGGAAGGCCAGCACTTCATCAAACAGCTGGGCCACCGTGGCCTCGGGCAGCACGATGGGCAAGAGGCCGTTCTTGAAGCAGTTGTTGAAGAAGATGTCGGCAAAGCTGGGCGCGATCACGGCGCGAAAGCCGTACTGGTCCAGCGCCCAGGGTGCGTGCTCGCGGCTCGAGCCGCAGCCGAAGTTCTTGCGCGCCAGCAGGATGGAGGCGCCTTGGTAGCGCGGCTGGTTCAGCACGAAGTCGGGGTTGGGCTTGCGGCTGGCGGGGTCTTGGCCGGGCTCGCCGTGGTCTAGGTAGCGCCATTCGTCAAACAGGTTCACGCCAAAGCCGGTCTTCTTGATCGACTTCAGAAACTGCTTGGGGATGATGGCGTCGGTGTCGACGTTCTCGCGGTCCATCGGGGCCACGAGGCCCTTGAGTAAGGTGAATTTCTGCATGGCGTTCTTTTACTTGGCGGCGCGCTCGAGTGCGCCTCCGGCCCGTTGAACGTCCTGGCCCACGCCCTTGACGGTGTTGCAGCCCGCCAGCACGAAAGCGGCGGACAGGGCGATGAGGGTGGCAATCTTCTTCATGGAGGTCTCCTTCAGGCAAATTGGCGAATGTCAACAAAATGGCCGTGCACGGCCGCAGCGGCGGCCATGGCGGGGCTCACGAGGTGGGTGCGGCCGCCAGCGCCCTGGCGGCCTTCGAAGTTGCGGTTGCTGGTGGATGCGCAGCGCTCGCCAGGCTCCAGGCGGTCGGCGTTCATGGCCAGGCACATGCTGCAGCCGGGCTCGCGCCACTCAAAGCCAGCGGCCACAAAAATCTGGTCCAGGCCTTCGCGTTCGGCCTGTTCCTTGACCAGGCCCGAGCCGGGCACCACCATGGCCAGCTTCACATTGCTGGCCACCTTGCGGCCCAGGTTCTTCACCACGGCGGCGGCTTCGCGCATGTCTTCGATGCGGCTGTTGGTGCAGCTGCCGATGAACACCTTGTCGATGGTGATGTCGTTGATCGCCTTGCCGGGCTGCAGGCCCATGTAGGTCAAGGCGCGCTCAATGGCGCCGCGCTTGTTGGCGTCTTTTTCCTTGTCGGGGTCGGGCACACGGGCGTCCACGCCCAGCACCATCTCGGGCGAGGTGCCCCAGGTGACCTGCGGCACGATGTCTGCCGCGTCGAGCTTCACGACGGTGTCGAATTTCGCGTCGGGGTCCGAGTGCAGCGTCTTCCAGTACGCCACAGCCTGGTCCCACTCCACGCCCGTGGGCGACAGGGGGCGGCCCTTGACGTATTCAATGGTCTTGTCGTCCACGGCCACGAGGCCCGCGCGCGCGCCGCCTTCGATGGCCATGTTGCACACGGTCATGCGGCCTTCCATGCTCATCGCGCGGAACACCGAGCCCGCGAATTCGATGGTGTAGCCCGTGCCGCCGGCCGTGCCAATCTTGCCGATGATGGCCAGCACCACGTCCTTGGGCGTCACGCCTTTGGCCAGCGTGCCGTCCACCTGCACCAGCATGTTCTTGGCCTTCTTGGCCAGCAGGGTTTGCGTGGCCATCACATGCTCGACTTCCGACGTGCCGATGCCGTGGGCCAGCGCGCCAAAGGCACCGTGGGTGCTGGTGTGGCTGTCGCCGCACACCACCGTCATGCCGGGCAGGGTGGCGCCGTTTTCCGGGCCGATCACATGCACGATGCCCTGGCGCTTGTGCATGAAGGGGAAGAACGCGGCTGGCGTGATCGTCGCCATGTTGTCGTTCAGCGTGGTGATCTGCTCTTTGCTGATCGGATCGGTGATGCCGTCGTAGCCGTTTTCCCAGCCGGTGGTGGGCGTGTTGTGGTCGGCCGTGCCCACGATGGAGCTCATGCGCCAGACCTTGCGGCCCGCCTCGCGCAGGCCCTCGAAGGCTTGGGGGCTGGTCACTTCGTGCACCAGATGGCGGTCGATGTAGAGGATGGCGGTGCCGTCTTCCTCGGTGTGGACGACGTGCTCGTCCCAGATCTTGTCGTACAGGGTGCGTCCCATGGCGGTCTCTTTTCGTGGGGGTGGATAAGTTGGATTTTAGGTGGGCGTGAAAGTGCCAGCAGCCGGGCGGATCAGGTGCTCCACCAGCAGCCGCGCGGTCACGGGCAGGGCATCGAAGTCGCGGGCCACCACACGCAGCTCGCGCTGGGCCCAGGGGTCGGTCAGGGGAATGGCTTGCAGGCGGCCCACGCCGTGCATGAGGGCAAAGGCCCGGTCGGGCAGCAGGCCCACGCCCAAGCCGTTGTCGATCATGCGGCACATGGCATCGAGCCCGGTGACCTGGATGCGCTGGCGCAGCGGGCGTCCAGCGGCAGCGGCGGCAGCGCGCATGGCCAGGCTGATGCTGCTGTTGGCGTGCAGGCCGACGATGTCCCAGTCCAGCACCTCTTCAAAATTGATAGCTGCTTGCGCAGACAGGGCGTGCGCTGCAGGCACAACCAGCACCAAATGATCGGTCCGATAGGGGCGGCTTTGCAGGTCGGCGGCGCCGGGCCCGCCGGTGTTGCAGATGCCCAGATCGGCCGCGCCTTCCTGCACAGCGTGCAGCACATCGCTGGAGAGGTGTTCTTGCAGGTCGATCTTCACCTGGCTGTGCGCGCGCGCAAAAGCGCCCAGGTCTTCGGGCAGAAACTGCACGATGGCCGAGATGTTGGCGTGCATGCGCACATGGCCGCGCACGCCTTCGGCGTATTCGCTCAGCTCGCCCTGCATGCGCTCCAGGCCAAACAGCACCGTGCGCGCGTGGTGCAACAGGCTTTCGCCCGCGGGGGTGAGCGTGACGCCCCGGCTGTGGCGGTAGAGCAGGGCGGTGTCCACAGCGGTTTCCAGGTCGGACAGCCGCTTGCTCACGGCCGATGCCGCAATGAACTCGCGCTCGGCCGCGCGGCCAATGCTGCCGAGCTCGCACACCGCCACAAACAATTGCAGCGAGGTGAGATCAATGCGGCGCGCAAAACTGCGCTCGGAGCTTTTCATGGGGCGGTGTGTAGTCTTCTTGTTTTGAGAAGACTTGCGATTTTCACCCCGATTTTTTGTGTTTGCCATCGCCAAACGCGATGGTTTTCATCGCGCAAGGGCTTAGTTTGTCAAAAAAGTGAGCTGCTTGCGCTTGCTTTTAAAGCATCTCAGAAGCTTTTATGAGTGAAAGCCAATAAAGACGAGCGCAAAGCGCTCTTTTTTTTTGAAGCATGCTGCCTGAAGCGCCTGGCTTTGTGCCCCCTCAGGCGGTCAGGGTGCTGCCGTGCTCGGGCACCGCGGCACGCCAGCGCAGTTCATGTTCGATGCGCTGGCGCAGCATGTCGGCCGCGCCCATCTCACCGTGCACCACATACACCCGGTCGGGCGCATGCCCCATGCTGCGCAGCCAGGCCAGGGTCTGGTTGGCGTCGGCGTGGGCCGAGGCAGAGGTGAGCTGCACCACTTCGGCGCGCACATCCACATCCTGCCCGTGGATGCGGGTGGTCTTTTCGCCGCTGGCAATGCGCGCGCCGCGCGTGCCCGGCGCCTGGTAGCCGGTGATGATGATCATGTTGCGGTGGTCGCCCGCATACAGCGCAAGGTGGTGCAGCACCCGCCCGCCCGTGGCCATGCCGCTGGCCGACAGGATCACCATGGGGCCGTGGCGCCGTGCCAGGGCCTTGGATTCGTCGGTGGTCTGCACCATGGTGGCCGTGTGCGAGAGGGCGTCTGCCTCGTGCGCGGTGAGCCGGTGCTCGCCTGTGTGGTGCGCAAACAGCCCGGTGGTGCTCACGGCCATGGGGCTGTCCAGAAAAACTGGCAGCGAGCGGGCGATGGTGCCCTGTTTCTTGAGCAGGTTGATGGCATGCAGCACGGCCTGCGCCCGGCCCACGGCAAACACTGGCACCACGGCCACGCCGCCGCGCTGGGACAGGCGTTGCAGGGCGGGGCCCAGCTCTTGCAGGATGTCCTCCTGCCCGTGCTGGCGGTCGCCGTAGGTGGATTCGACCAGCACGGTATCGGCCTGGGGTGGTGCCTCGGGCGGGTTCATGACCAGGTCGTCGGGCCGGCCCAGGTCGCCCGAAAAAAGGATGCGCCGCCCGCCCACTTCCAGCAGCACGCTGGCTGCACCCAGGATATGCCCGGCCGGCGTGAAGGTCACGCGCCAGCCCGGAATCGGCTCAAAGGGCTTGTGGAACGCGTGGGTGCGGAACTGCTTCATGCAGTGCTGCGCATCGAGCCGGGTGTAGAGCGGCAACGCCGGTGCGTGCTGCGAGAGTTGGTGGCGGTTGAGAAAAGCGGCATCTTCTTCCTGCAGATGGCCGCTGTCGGGCAGCAGGATGGCGCACAGGTCACGCGTGCCCGGGGTGCAGTGGATGGATTTGGTGTAGCCATCGCGAGCCAGCAGGGGCAGGTAACCGCTGTGGTCCAGGTGCGCGTGGCTCAATACCACCGCGTCAATCTGGTGCGGCGTGAGGGGCAACGGGTGCCAGTTGCGCTGGCGCAGCTGTTTGTAGCCCTGAAACAGGCCGCAATCGACCAGCATGCTGTGGCCGTTGTGGCGCACCAAATATTTCGAGCCAGTGACGGTGCTGGCGCCGCCCAGAAAGGTGATGTTGACTTCCATTGCAGTTCTCCATGCGTGCCAATGGCTGCCATCGTAGCGCGCAGGGGGGCCGCTGCCGCGGGTGGGAGCGGGCGGCCGCGTGATGCAGGTCAGGGGGCGCTGGTAAAAATGGGCTGAGACCTGCGTGTGCAGGTGGCGCATGTGGCGCACGAGGGCACCGTGGGCGCATGGGCCGGGGCAATAAAAAAGGCTGCCCGGCGCTAAGCGGGGCAGCCTTGGGTGCAACGGGCAGCGCTGCTGTGCGGTCCTTAGCTGAAGAAGTTTTTCAACCGGTCGGTCCAGCTTTCGCCGCTGGGCGAGTGGCGGCCGCCGCCTTTTTTCAGCGAGTCTTCCAGCTCACGCAGCAGCTTGCGCTGGTGCTCGGTGAGCTTGACCGGCGTTTCCACCGCGATGTGGCAATACAGGTCACCGGGGTAGCTGGCGCGCACGCCCTTGATGCCCTTGCCGCGCAGGCGAAACTGCTTGCCGGCCTGCGTGCCTTCGGGGATGTCGATGGCGGCCTTGCCGGCCAGCGTGGGCACTTCGATCTCGCCGCCCAGCGCCGCCGTGATGAAGCTCACGGGCACCTGGCAATGCAGGTCGTCACCGTCGCGCTCGAAGATGTCGTGTTTCTTCAGGCGGATCTCGATGTACAGGTCGCCCGGTGGCCCGCCGTTGGTGCCCGGTTCGCCGTTGCCGGTGCTGCGGATGCGCATGCCGTCGTCGATGCCCGCCGGAATCTTCACTTCCAGCGTCTTTTGCTTCTTGAGCTTGCCCTGGCCGGAGCAGGTGGTGCAGGGCTCGGGAATGATCTTGCCCGTGCCCCGGCAGTGCGGGCAGGTCTGCTGCACACTGAAGAAGCCCTGGCGCATCTGCACCGTGCCGCTGCCTGTGCAGGTGGTGCAGGTCTTGGCACTGGTGCCGGGTTTGGCGCCGCTGCCGTGGCAGGTGTCGCAGCTTTCCCACGAGGGAATGCGGATCTGCGCATCCTTGCCGCGCGCGGCCTCTTCGAGGGTGATTTCCATCGCGTAGCTGAGGTCGCTGCCGCGGTACACCTGACGGCCCCCCGCGCCACGCCCGCGCCCACCCTGCTGGCCGAACATGTCGCCAAAGATGTCGCCAAAGGCCTCGGCAAAGCCACCAAAACCTTCCGCACCGGGCCCGCCAGGACCGCGCATGTTCGGGTCCACGCCGGCGTGGCCATACTGGTCGTAGGCGGCGCGCTTTTGTGCGTCCGAAAGCATCTCGTAGGCCTCTTTGGCCTCTTTGAACTTTTCTTCGGCGCCCTTGGCGGTATCCCCCTGATTGCGGTCAGGGTGGTGCTTCATCGCCAACTTGCGATAAGCCTTCTTGATTTCGTCCTCGGAAGCGTTTTTGGGAACGCCGAGGACCTCGTAATAGTCTCTTTTGGACATGGATGAATCAGCCTGGTTGGAAGAGGAACGCCGCGCAGGCACCCTGAAAAGGGGCCCAGCGCGGCGGCTCGGGTCAGCAACGGGGCTGCTTTAGCCCTTCTTGACTTCCTTGACCTCTGCATCGACCACGTTGTCGTCGTCTGCGGGCTTGCCAGACGAAGCCGATGCACCTGCCGCATCCGCACCACCGGCTGCCTGCGCCGCCTGTGCAGCCTGGGATTCGGCGTACATCTTCTCGCCCAGCTTCTGGCTGGCGGTCATCAGTGCCGTGGTCTTGGCATCGATGGCGTCCTTGTCTTCGCCCTTGAGGACTTCTTCCAGGGCCTTGACTGCGGCGGTGATGGCGTCCTTTTCGCCCGCGTCGAGCTTGTCGCCATGCTCGGCCAGGCTCTTGTTCACGCTGTGCACAGCGGCTTCACCCTGGTTGCGGGCCTGGATCAGCTCCAGCTTTTTCTTGTCGTCGGCGGCATTGAGCTCGGCGTCCTTCACCATCTGCTGGATTTCTTCTTCCGACAGGCCCGAGTTGGCCTTGATGGTGATCTTGTTTTCCTTGCCCGTGCCCTTGTCCTTGGCGCCCACGTGCAGGATGCCGTTGGCGTCGATGTCGAACGACACTTCAATCTGGGGCGTTCCGCGCGATGCGGGTGGAATGCCTTCAAGGTTGAACTCGCCCAGCAGCTTGTTGCCAGAAGCCATTTCACGCTCGCCCTGAAAGACCTTGATGGTCACGGCGGGCTGGTTGTCGTCGGCAGTCGAGAAGGTCTGCGCGAACTTCGTCGGGATGGTCGTGTTCTTCGTGATCATCTTGGTCATCACGCCGCCCAGGGTTTCAATGCCCAGCGACAGCGGCGTCACGTCCAGCAGCAGCACGTCCTTGCGGTCGCCCGACAGCACCTGGCCCTGGATGGCAGCGCCCACGGCCACGGCTTCGTCGGGGTTCACGTCCTTACGGGGCTCTTTGCCAAAGTATTCCTTGACCTTCTCCTGCACCTTGGGCATGCGCGTCATGCCGCCGACCAGGATCACGTCGTTGATGTCGGACACACTGATACCGGCGTCCTTCATGGCGGTGCGGCAAGGGGCAATGGTGCGCTCGATGAGCTCTTCCACCAGGGCTTCGAGCTTGGAGCGCGTGAGCTTGATGTTCAGGTGTTTCGGACCCGAGGCGTCGGCCGTGATGTAGGGCAGGTTGATGTCGGTTTGCGCGCTGTTGGACAGCTCGATCTTGGCCTTTTCGGCGGCTTCCTTCAGGCGCTGCAGGGCCAGCACGTCCTTGGACAGGTCAACGCCTTGCTCTTTCTTGAACTCGGCAATGATGTAGTCGATGATGCGCTGGTCGAAGTCTTCGCCGCCCAGGAAGGTGTCGCCGTTGGTCGACAGCACTTCAAACTGCTTTTCACCGTCCACATCGGCGATTTCGATGATGGACACGTCAAACGTGCCGCCACCCAGGTCATACACGGCGATCTTGCGGTCGCCCTTTTCCTGTTTGTCCAGGCCGAAGGCCAGGGCTGCCGCCGTAGGTTCATTGATGATGCGCTTGACTTCCAGACCGGCAATGCGGCCAGCGTCCTTGGTGGCCTGGCGCTGGGCGTCGTTGAAGTAGGCTGGCACGGTGATCACGGCTTCGGTGACGGGCTCGCCCAGGTAATCTTCGGCAGTCTTCTTCATCTTGCGCAGGATGTCGGCGCTGACCTGCTGGGCCGAGATCTTGTTGCCGCGCACTTCGACCCAGGCGTCGCCGTTGTCGGCCGCCGTGATCTTGTAGGGCATCAGGTCGATGTCCTTTTGCACTTCTTTTTCGGTGAACTTGCGGCCGATCAGGCGCTTGATGGCGTACAGCGTGTTCTTGGGATTGGTCACAGCCTGGCGCTTGGCCGAGGCGCCCACCAGCACTTCACCGTCTTCCTGGTACGCAACGATCGACGGCGTGGTGCGGGCACCTTCCGAGTTTTCGATCACGCGCGTGGTGTTGCCTTCCATGACGGACACGCAGCTGTTGGTGGTGCCCAGATCGATACCGATGATTTTTCCCATGTTCTTCTCCGCGATGTTTGAATGATTGGATAGCTAGTAACTTGTGGATAACTTGAACGGGTTCAAGTTGTTTTCCAGAAATTTATTTGGGGGCGGTGACCGTCACCAGGGCGGGGCGCAGCACGCGCTCCGAGATCAAGTAGCCCTTTTGCAGCACGGACACCACCGTGTTCGCCTCTTGGTCGGCAGGCACCACGCTGATGGCCTGGTGCTGGTGGGGGTCGAACTTGTCGCCGGCGGCCGGGTTGATGGCCAGCACCTTGTTGCGCTCCAGCGCAGCAGTCAACTGGCGCAGCGTGGCGTCGGAGCCCTCCCGCAGTTGCTGGGCCGTCGCGTTCTGGATGGCCAGTGCTGCGTCCAGACTGTCTGCTACGGGCAGCAGGCTTTCGGCAAAGCTTTCGATGCCGAATTTGCGGGCCTTGGACACCTCGTCTTCTGCGCGGCGACGGGCGTTTTCCGCCTCGGCCTTGGCGCGCAGGAACTGGTCGGCCAGATCGGCGCTTTTTGCCTTGATTTCGGCCAGTTCGCCCTGCAGGCGGGCCATTTCGTCAGAAGCGTGGGCGGCCATGGCGGCTTCGACTTCTTCGGGGGCGGGAGTGCTTTGGTTGGGGGATTGCTGGCTGTTATCGGACATATCGGAATTTTTTGAAACGAACGGATACGCGAAAAGAATGGGGCGGGCGGGCCGTATTTCAAGGCCTGTGGCAGCCAGGCGCCGTTTTGGTCGCGTGAAATGGCACGCCACGCGGCAGTGGTCAGGCCGGGAGTGTACAAACCGCAAAGATGCGGGCTATAATCACCGGCTTTGCCTTGCCACACCGCGCAATCTCGACAAGATCGACGAGATTGGGACGCAACGGGTGGTCTTACCCAGAAGGAGTATGCATGCGTCATTACGAAATCATTTTGTTGATCCATCCGGATCAAAGCGAACAAGTTCCAGCCATGCTGGAGCGCTACAAGGGCATGATCACCGCTGGCGGTGGCAAGGTGCACCGCGTGGAAGACTGGGGCCGCCGTCAACTGGCGTACCTGATCAACAAGCTGGCCAAGGCCCACTACCTGTGCGTCAACATTGAAGCCGACCAGGCCGTGATGGCTGAACTGGAGCACGCCTTCAAGTTCAACGACGCCGTGCTGCGCCACCTGACAGTGCAGAAGAAGAAGGCCGATACCGGCCCCTCTTCGATGATGAAGACTGTCGAGCGCGAAGAAGCCCGCAAGGTCAGCCAAGCTGAATACGCAGCTGCTGGCGACCGTGGCGGTGACCGTGGCGAGCGTTCTGGCGATCGCTGATTGACAGTTCAGCCTGAGGAGTGGAGAACCGCGTTGTCTTGACCGCTTGTATCGCAGAGGCTGAGGCCCTGCGCTACACGCCCGCCGGATTGCCTGCCATTGCGCTGCGTCTCGAACACGAGTCGCAGCAAGACGAGGCAGGCCACCCCCGCGAAGTCAAGGCCGCCATGAAAGCCGTTGCCTTTGGTGCAATGGCTGAGCGTCTGGCAAGGCAGAACATCGGAAGTCTCTGGACTTTCAGTGGGTTTCTGGCCACGCCACGCAATGGCAAGAATGCAGTGCTCCACATCCAGGATATTCAACAAAATTAATTTGCAAGGGGTCCGCAATGGCCACGTTCAAGAAGTTCAACAAAGACAAGCGCCCAAAGCGCAACACCCAGTCCCTGCTGTTCAAGCGCAAGCGTTTTTGCCGCTTCACGGTGACGGGTGTTGAAGAAATCGACTACAAAGATGTCGACACGCTGCGCGATTTCATCGCCGAAAACGGCAAGATCATCCCCGCACGCCTGACCGGCACGCGCGCCATCTTCCAGCGTCAGCTGAATACCGCCATCAAGCGCGCCCGCTTCCTGGCCCTGGTGCCTTACAGCGACCAGCACAAGATCTAAGGAGCACAACCCATGCAAATCATTCTGCTCGACAAGGTTGTGAACCTCGGCAACCTCGGCGAAATCGTCAAGGTCAAAGACGGCTACGCCCGCAACTTCCTGATCCCTTCGGGCCGCGCACGCCGCGCCACCGAATCGGCCAAGGCCGAGTTCGAAGCCAAGCGCGCCGAACTCGAAAAGGCGGCTGCTGCCAAGCTGGCAGAAGCCCAGGCCCAAGGCGAAAAGCTGGCTGGCACCACCGTCAAGCTGACGCAAAAGGCCGGTGTGGATGGCCGTCTGTTTGGTTCCGTGACCAACCACGACATCGCCGAAGAGCTGAACAAGCAAGGCTACAAGGTCGCCAAGGCCCAGATTCGCCTGCCTAACGGCCCCATCAAGGTGGTGAGCGACACCTCGGTGAGCGTGGCTCTGCACACCGACGTGGTTGTTGAAGTCAACGTGTCGGTCTACGGCGAAAGCGCCTGATCGTCGCCTGATCGTCATTTCGTGACGATGCACAAAAGCCGCCCTCGGGCGGCTTTTGTTTTTGGTGCGGTGCAACCATACAGGGCAACCCACAGCCTTCCCCGTGGTTATCCACAGGCTTGTCCCCATCCCGTCAGGCCGCTCTGCGCTAGCATTGAAGGCTTGCCCCAAGGAATCCCATGTCTGCTGTTTTCCCCCCGCTCGATGACCACGGTTTCGCACCGCCCATGCCGGACCGCGAGATTGCCCAGCTGCGCGTGCCTCCGCACTCGATCGAGGCAGAGTCGAGCGTGCTCGGCGGGCTGCTGCTGGACAACAACGCCTGGGACCGCGTGGGCGATCTGCTCAAAGACGGCGATTTCTATCGCTACGAGCACAAGCTGATCTACGCCGCCATCGGCGGCCTGATCAATGCCAGCAAGCCTGCCGACGTGATCACGGTGTATGAGCAGCTTCAGGGGCTGGGCAAGGCCGAGGAAATTGGGGGGCTGGGATATCTGAACAACCTGGCGCAGTATGTGCCCAGCGCCAGCAACATCCGCCGCTACGCCGAGATCGTGCGCGAGCGGGCCATTCTGCGCAAGCTGGTCACGGCCAGCGACGAAATCGCCACCAACGCCTTCAACCCGCAGGGCAAGCCGGTGGACAAGATCCTCGACGAGGCCGAGCAAAAAATCTTCAACATCGGTGAAGAGGGCTCGCGCATGAAGCAGGGCTTTCAGGCCATGGACACCCTGGTGGTGGACCTGCTCGACCGCGTTCAGGAGATGGCGGACAACCCCAACGACATCACTGGCGTGCCCACGGGGTTTGTCGACCTTGACCGCATGACCTCGGGCCTGCAGGCCGGCGACATGGTGGTGCTGGCTGCGCGCCCGTCCATGGGTAAAACGGCGTTTGCGGTGAACATTGCCGAGCATGTGGCGCTGAACGAAGGCCTGCCTGTGGCCATCTTCTCGATGGAAATGGGCGCTGCCCAACTGGCGGTGCGTATCGTGGGCTCGATTGGTCGCATCAACCAGGGCAACCTGCGCACCGGCAAGCTCAGTGATGAAGAATGGCCGCGCCTGACCGAAGCCATCGAAAAGTTGCGCACGGTGTCGCTGCACATCGACGAAACACCGGGTCTTACGCCCAGTGAGCTGCGCGCCAATGCGCGGCGCCTGGCGCGCCAGTGCGGCAAGCTGGGCCTGATCGTGGTGGACTATTTGCAGCTGATGAGTGGCTCTAGCGGTTCTCAGGGCGAAAACCGGGCCACCGAGCTGGGTGAAATTTCGCGGGGCCTGAAGATGCTGGCCAAGGAGCTGCAGTGTCCGGTGATTGCGCTGTCGCAGCTCAACCGTTCGGTAGAGCAGCGCACCGACAAGCGCCCCATGATGAGTGACCTGCGCGAATCGGGCGCCATCGAGCAGGATGCCGACATCATCATGTTCATCTACCGCGACGACTACTACAACAAGGACAGCAAAGAGCCGAACGTGGCCGAGGTCATCATCGGCAAGCAGCGTAACGGTCCCACTGGCACCGTGAAGCTGTACTTCCAGAAGTCGCAGACGCGCTTTGAGAGCCTGGCGATGGGTTCGGGCGACGATTTCTAGTAAAAATAGCTACTAGCGCTTGATTTACAAGCGCTAGCAGCTATCAAAATAATAGCTTTTTTGCGTTGGCCGCCGGCGCTACTGCCGCAGTGCCCACACGATGAGCCCGGCGCACACCGCCCCCAGCAGCGCGATGGCCGCCGTGAGGCGCTGGTTGCGCAGGCGCAGCACTTCCACCGCCTGTACCGCCTGGGCATTCTGTTCTGCCAGGGACTGGATCAGGACGGCAGATTCCTGCTGTTCCTGCTCCAGGCGCGCCACCCGCTCGCGCAATTGCTGCAGCTGAAGGGCGACCGGGGGTGTGGCTGCATCGCCCGCACCCGCCAGCGTGCCGGCAGCCGCATCTGCCGTGCCTTGGCGTGTGCTGCCCAGCAGCTTTTTGGCCGCCTGCAAAATCTGGGGCGTCGCCTCCAGGACGTCGCCCCAGGGCACCAGCTTGAGGGCAGTAACCCATCCCACGGCCATGCTCAGAGCACCTCACTGGCAAAATCTGCCAGGCGCGAGCGCTCGCCGCGTGCCAGCGTGATGTGCCCGCTGTGCGGCCAGCCCTTGAATCGATCCACCGCGTAGGTGAGGCCCGACGAACCTTCGGTGAGGTAGGGTGTGTCGATCTGTGCCAGGTTGCCCATGCAGATGATCTTGGTGCCGGGGCCGGCGCGGGTGATCAGCGTTTTCATCTGCTTGGGCGTCAGGTTTTGCGCCTCGTCGATGATCACGTATTTGTTCAGGAAGGTGCGGCCTCGCATGAAGTTCATGCTCTTGATCTTGATGCGGCTGCGGATGAGTTCGTTGGTGGCGGCACGGCCCCATTCGCCCGCGTTGCCGCCATCGCCCTTGGCCAGGAATTCAAGGTTGTCGTCGAGAGCGCCCATCCAGGGGCCCATCTTTTCTTCCTCGGTGCCGGGCAGAAAGCCGATGTCCTCGCCCACGCTCACGGTGGCGCGGGTCATGATGATTTCGGTGTAGCGGCGATCATCCAGCACCTGCGTGAGGCCGGCGGCCAGCGCCAGCAGGGTCTTGCCGGTGCCAGCCGTGCCGGTCAGAGTGACGAAATCGACTTCGGGGTCCATGAGCAGGTTCATGGCGTAGTTCTGCTCGCGGTTGCGCGTAGTCACGCCCCACACTGCGTGCTTGGCCGAGCCATAGTCCTTGAGCGTCTGCAGCACTGCCGTCTTCTCACGGATTTCGCTGACACGGGCAAACAGGCTGGGCTCGCCCGGTGCCTCAAAGTAGACAAACTGATTGATCATCAGTTGCGGCACGGTGGGGCCGCCTATGCGGTAGTAGGTGTGTGCGCCGCTTTGCCAGCTTTCCACGTTTTTGCCGCTCTTGACCCAGAAATCGGTGGGCAGGGCCAACACGCCGGAGTAGAGCAGGTCGCCGTCTTCCAGCGTTTTGTCGTTCTGGTAATCCTCGGCGTTCAGGCCCAGGGCGCGGGCCTTGACCCGCATGTTGATGTCTTTGGACACCAGCACCACCTCGCGCGGTGCATGCAGCTTGCGCAGGGCCTCCACGACACCCAGAATTTGATTGTCGGCCTTGCCTTGCGGCAGGCTGGTGGGCAGGCTGTAGTCGAGAGGAGCCGTTTGAAAGAACAGGTGCCCGCCGGCAGCACGCTGGCCCGTGGAGTCGAGCTTGAGCCCGTGCGCGATGTCGGCGCCATGGACACCAGCCAGTGCATCCAGTGTGCGGCTGGTCTGGCGGCCATTGCGCGCCACTTCGGTCATGCCTTTCTTGTGGCCGTCGAGTTCTTCCAGCACGATCATCGGCAGGAAGATGTCGTGTTCTTCGAAGCGGAACAGGCTGGTCGGGTCGTGCAGCAGAACGTTGGTGTCCAGCACAAACAACTTGGCGGGCCCCTGTGGCGCTGCCTTTTTGCTGCGCGCTGCAACGGGTGCTGCCGGCGCGCCGGGAGCAGGTTTGCTGGTGCCGGTGCTGCTGCGGGTACTGGTGGCGCGGCGCGCCACTGGTGCGGGGGCAGCGGCGGGCTCTTGGGAAGGGGCTGGTGCGCGCGATTTGGTTTCAACCTGAATCATTGCGGGCGCTGGTGCCAGTTCCGCGGCAGCAGCCTGGCTGCGTTCGGTTTTGCGACCGCTGCGGCTGGCAGGTTCAACCCTTGTCTCCACCTCGGGGTGCGTTTTATCAACGGGACGGGTGCGCGCACTTGCTTCGTAGGCTTCTGGCGCGAGGATGGCAGCGCGCCGGCTGGGGGCGGGAGGCAGGGGCATGTTGGCAGGGCCTTGGGCAGAGTAGGGTGTTCAGAAAGCAAAAAGCCGCCTGGAGACCAAGGCGGCTTTGGGGGAGGAAAAAAGCGTGGCTGTTTTCAGGTGCATCGAACCATTATGCCCATTCACTGTGTCGGATTGCGCAGCAGCTTTGCGATCCGCGTGAGGGGCCATGCAACGCAGGGTTTCAGGCGGCCTTTTTCAAGGCCTTGATGGACTTGACGGCCTTGAGCACTTCGTCCACATGGCCTGGCACTTTGAGACCACGCCATTCATTTTGCAAAATGCCGTCGGGTCCGATCAGGAAGGTGCTGCGCTCAATGCCCTTGACCTTCTTGCCGTACATGATCTTGTTCTTGACCACGCCGAACATGTGGCACATTTTTTCTTCGGTGTCGGCGATGAGCTCGAAGGGCAGCTCCAGCTTCTCCTTGAACTCGTCGTGCGACTTCATGTTGTCGCGCGAAACGCCGAAAACGGCAGCGCCAATTTTTGCAAAATCTTTGTACTTGTCCCGGAACTGCATGGCTTCCGTGGTGCATCCAGGCGTGTTGTCCTTGGGATAGAAGTACAAAACAACAACCTGGCCGAGGTGGGAGGTGTTGGAGACCTTGATACCACCGGTCGCGTTGGCTTCAAATTCAGGGAGGGGTTTGTTGACAACGATCGCCATATCACTTCAATCTCTCAGGATGTAGTCGTTGATAAGCCGGGGGAGCTGGGTGTTATTGATTTTGGTGGTGCCCCCGACCGCAACCGGTGATTTTACCCTGAAAACGCCACCAAGGCCAATCCGCGGGCTCTGTCCAGGATCGCGAACGCGTTCTAGGCCACCGGTGTTTCCAGTACAAGCGCCGCCACCACGTTGCGGCCTTCGCTGGCGAGGATGTTGTAGGTGCGGCAGGCCGCTGGGGTGTCCATGGTTTCAAGGCCCATGCGCCGGGCCATCAGTGGCTGTAGCCAGGCCGGCGGCGGGAAGCGGTTGCGCACGCCACTGCCAAAGATGATCAGCTCCGCCTCCAGGGTGGCTAGCTGGGCGAAATGATCGGGCGTAAGGTCTTCAAACCGGGCGCACGGCCAGACCATGCGCAGGCCGCCCGAGCCCAGGATGATGCTGGTGGTGATTTTTTCTGCATCTATGCCGATCCAGCCGGGGCCGTAGGCACGGATGGTCTGTGCGGAGGAGGGTTCGGGCTGGAATTTCATGCGAAGGCTGGGTGGGTTGGCGCAGGCCACGGGCTGGGGCTTTGCAGGAGCGGCATTCACGGGCGTTTGGGCCTCGGGGTGCCGTCGATCTGTGGTCAAATTATAGGTTTCGCCAGAGCGCCCGGGGCGCTGGCAGGTCTCTGACCCCACCGCATTTCAAAGTCAGTCCATGAAAACCGTCCACAAATCCGCCAAGCTCGCCAACGTCTGCTACGACATCCGGGGCCCCATCATGGACGCGGCCCGGCAGATGGAGGAAGACGGCCACAAGATCATCAAGCTCAACATCGGCAACCTGGCGGTGTTTGGCTTTGATGCGCCCGAAGAGATTCAGCAGGACATGATCCGCAACCTGCCCAACTCGGCAGGCTACTCGGACAGCAAAGGCATTTTCGCGGCGCGCAAAGCCGTGATGCACGAGACGCAAAAGCAGGGCATCAAGGGCGTCACGCTCGACGACATTTATCTGGGCAACGGCGCCAGCGAGCTCATCGTGATGGCTACCAATGCGTTGCTCGACACCGGTGACGAGCTGCTGCTGCCCTCGCCCGACTACCCGCTGTGGACGGCGGCGGCCAGCCTGTCGGGCGGCACGCCCGTGCATTACCTGTGCGACGAGGCCAATGGCTGGATGCCCGACCTCGATGACATCCGTTCCAAGGTCACGCCCAGAACCAAGGGCATTGTCGTGATCAACCCCAACAACCCCACGGGCGCGCTGTATTCGGACGAGTTGCTCAAGGGCATCGTTGCCATCGCCCGCGAGCATGGGCTGGTGATCTTTGCCGATGAGGTGTACGACAAGGTGTTGTACGACGGCGCACGCCACACCGCGCTGGGCAGCCTGAGCGAGGACGTGCTCACACTCACCTTCAACTCGCTGTCCAAGAGCTACCGCTCCTGCGGCTACCGGGCCGGCTGGTTGGTGGTGTCGGGCGACAAGAAGCCCGCACGCGACTACATCGAGGGCCTGAACATGCTCTCGAACATGCGCCTGTGCGCCAACGTGCCCGGTCAGTGGGCTGTGCAGACCGCGCTGGGTGGTTACCAGAGCATCAACGAACTGGTGGGCGAGGGCGGCCGCCTGCGCAAGCAGCGCGACCTGGCCTACCAGCTCATCACCGCCATTCCCGGGGTGACCTGCGTGAAGCCGCAGGCGGCGCTGTACATGTTTCCGCGCCTAGATCCGGTGATTTATCCGATCAAGGACGACCAGCAGTTCTTTCTGGAGCTGCTGCAGGAGACCAAGGTGATGCTGGTGCAGGGCACGGGCTTCAACTGGGCCTGGCCCGATCATTTCCGTATCGTGTTCCTGCCCCATGAGGACGACCTGCGCGAGGCCATTGGCCGCGTGGCGCGCTTTCTCGAGCAGTACCGCAAGCGGTGCGGCACCGAATAAAACTCTTTTTTGATAGCTGCTTGCGCTTATAGATAAAGCGCTGCGGCGCATTTTGACTGGTAAATTCCCCATGAAACCGATCCAAGTAGGCCTGCTGGGCATTGGCACCGTCGGCAGCGGCGTCTTCAACGTGCTGCAACGCAACCAGGAAGAAATCCGCCGCCGTGCGGGCCGGGGCATCGAGATCACCATGGTGGCCGACCTCGACGTGGAGCGCGCCAGGAAAGTGGTGGGTGAGGGCGTGCAGGTGGTGAGCGACGCACGCGCCGTCATCGCCAACCCCGACATCGACATCGTCATCGAGCTGATTGGCGGCTACGGCATTGCCAAGGCACTGGTGCTCGAAGCCATTGCCGCAGGCAAGCATGTGGTCACCGCCAACAAGGCGCTGCTGGCCGTGCATGGCACCGAGATCTTTGCCGCAGCATCGGCCAAGGGCGTGATGGTGGCTTTTGAAGCGGCCGTGGCCGGTGGCATCCCTATCATCAAGGCGCTGCGCGAGGGCCTCACGGCCAACCGCATCCAGTGGCTGGCGGGCATCATCAACGGCACCACCAACTTCATCTTGTCCGAGATGCGCGACAAGGGCCTGGACTTTGATGTGGTGCTGAAAGAGGCGCAGCGCCTGGGCTATGCTGAGGCCGACCCCACCTTCGACATCGAAGGCGTGGACGCCGCGCACAAGGTCACCATCATGAGTGCCATCGCCTTTGGCATCCCGGTGCAGTTCGACAAGGCCTATGTGGAAGGCATCACCCAGCTCAGCGCCACCGACATCAAATACGCCGAGCAGCTGGGCTACCGCATCAAGCTCCTGGGCATCACCAAGCGGGTGGAAAGAACCGACGCCGCCGGCAAATCCGCCGGGGGCATCGAGCTGCGCGTGCACCCGAGCCTGGTGCCATCCAAGCGCCTGATCGCCAACGTGGAAGGTGCCATGAACGCCGTGGTGGTGCAGGGCGACGCCGTGGGCGCCACGCTGTACTACGGCAAGGGCGCGGGCTCCGAGCCCACCGCCAGCGCCGTGATCGCCGATCTGGTGGACATCACGCGCCTGCACACGGTGGACCCGCTCAACCGCGTGCCGCACCTGGCCTTCCAGCCGCACACCCTAGACCAGGCCATGAACGAGCTGCCCGTGCTGCCCATGAGCGAAGTGGTCACCAGCTATTACCTGCGCCTGCGCGTGGCCGACCAGGCCGGCGTGCTGGCCAAGGTCACCGGCATCCTGGCCAATGCGGGCATCAGCATCGACGCGGTGCTGCAGCGCGAAGCGGACGAGGTGGGGGGCGAAGGTTCCACGCAAACCGATCTGATCATCCTCACGCACGACACGCGCGAAGGCACCATGAACGATGCCATCGCCCAGATGCAGCAGCTTCCTACGGTGCTGGCGCCCATCACCCGTATCCGCAAGGAAGAGCTGAACTAAGCCCAACACGCAGGACGAACGCCATGCTGTACCTTTCCACGCGCGGCCACCCGGACCGCAAACACTTTTGCGACATCCTGCTCGAAGGCCTGGCGCCCGACGGCGGCCTGTACCTGCCCGAGCACTACCCGCAGATCGACGACGCCAAGTTGACCCAACTGCGCAAGGCCTACCACGAGCAGGGCTACGCCGAGCTGGCGTTTCAGATCCTGTCGCTCTATATCGACGACATTCCTGCCGCCGACCTCAAGGCCCTGTGCGCCAAGACCTATACCGCCGAAGTGTTTGGCACCGGCGAGATCGTGCCGCTGCGCCACCTCGAAGACGGCCTGTGGCTCGAAGCTCTGTCCAACGGCCCCACGCTGGCCTTCAAGGACATGGCCATGCAGCTCTTGGGTAACCTGTTCGAGTACGAGCTCAAGCGCCGCGGTGAACAGCTCAACATCCTGGGCGCCACCAGCGGCGACACCGGCAGTGCAGCCGAATACGCCATGCGCGGCAAAGAGGGCGTGCGCGTCTTCATGACCAGCCCGCACGGCCGCATGAGCGCCTTCCAGCAGGCGCAGATGTTCAGCCTGCAGGACGAGAACATCCACAACATCGCCATCGAAGGCGTGTTCGACGACTGCCAGGATATCGTCAAGGCCGTCAGCAACGACCTCGACTTCAAGCGCAAGTACAAGATCGGCACCGTCAACTCCATCAACTGGGCGCGCCTCTTGGCGCAGGTGGTGTACTACTTTGCCGGCTACATCCAAGCCACTGAACACCCGGCCCCCACGCTCGGCACTGGCGTGTCCTCGCTGCCCCCCGAGGGGGTTGATTCGCCTAGGGGCGGCCCGTCGGCGAATCCCAACGACCAGAAGGTCAGCTTCACCGTGCCCAGCGGCAACTTCGGCAACATCTGCGCCGGCCATGTGGCGCGCAGCATGGGCCTGCCCATTGACCGCTTGGTGGTGGCCACCAACGAGAACGACGTGCTCGACGAGTTCTTTCGCACCGGCGTCTATCGCGTGCGCAGCAGTGCCGACACGCACGAAACATCGAGCCCCTCGATGGACATCAGCAAGGCCAGCAACTTCGAGCGCTTCGTGTTCGACCTGCTGGGCCGCAATGGCCAGCGCACCAAGGCCCTGTTCAGCGCCGCCTTGCAGACCTATGGTCGCTTCGACCTGAGCGCAGAGCCGTTGTTTGCCGACGCTGCAGCCAAATACGGCTTTGAAAGCGGCAAGAGCACCCATGCTGACCGCCTGGCCACCATCCGCGACACCTACAGCCGCTTTGGCGTGACCATCGACACCCACACCGCCGATGGCGTGAAGGTGGCGCGCGAGCACCGGGGTGACGGCAGCGTGCCCATGATCGTCCTGGAAACAGCCCTGCCCATCAAGTTTGCCGAAACCATTCAGGAGGCCCTTGGCCATGCCCCCGAGCGCCCCGATCGCTTTGCCGGCATCGAGGCCTTGCCCAAGCGCGTGCAGGTCATGCCCGCCGATGTGCAGCAGGTCAAGGCCTACATCGAACAGCACTGCCAGTGATTGCCTGTCGGAAGTGCGGCACAGCAACATTTTGAATAAAAAATGCCCCTAGCGCTTTTCTGATAAGCGCTGGCAGCTATAAATAGCATAGCTATTCACAGGAGCATTGGATGAAGGTTGTAGGCTTTGCCGGCTTCTCCGGCAGCGGAAAAACCACGCTGGTCGAGCAGTTGATCCCCGAGCTGCGCCTCAGGGGCCTGCGCGTTTCGGTGGTGAAACACGCCCACCACAGTTTCGACATCGACCACCCTGGCAAGGACACGTACCGCCACCGCGAAGCCGGGGCCTTCGAAGTGGTGGCTGCCTCCGACAAGCGCCTTATGCTGGTGCGCGAATTCGAGCAACCCGCCACGCTGACCGTGCACCACCTGCTGGCCGAGCTGTACCAGGGCGTGGACTGGGTGCTGGTGGAGGGTTTCAAGGACAGCGATCTGCCCAAGGTCGAAGTGTGGCGCGCGCCCGAGCCCGGACGCCCTGCCAAGCCGGTGCGCTACCCCGAAGACGATTTTGTGGTCGCTGTGGCCACCGACGCCCCGCACAGCCTGCCGGTGCCCACCGGGCTGCCCGTGCTTGACCTCAATGCGCCCGCGCAGGTGGTGGACTGGCTGCTGCAGTGCGCCGACCGCTTTGATTACCAATGGGACCTGCACGGAGACCTGTTGCCATGCGCCCCCCAATGAAACCGCTGAAACCGCTGGATGAGGCGCTGGCCGAGCTGCTCGCGCACGCGGCGGTGCTGCCCGGCACCGACACCGTCACCACCTTCGACGCCGACGGCCGCGTGCTGGCGCAGGACTGCATCTCGGCCCTGCAGGTGCCTCCCAACGACAACAGCTCCATGGATGGCTACGCCGTGCGCTGCGCCGATGTGGCGGCTGCGGGTGTTGAACTGCCCGTGTCGCAGCGCATCGCAGCCGGCAGCGCGGGCGAGCCCCTGCAGCCCGGCACGGCAGCGCGCATTTTCACCGGCGCCCCCGTGCCTGCGGGCGCCGATGCGATCCTCATGCAGGAGGACTGCGAAGCCCTTGCCGCCGGCGATGGCCTGGGCCAGGTGCGCATCAATGCCGTTCCCCGGCCGGCCCAGTGGATTCGCCGTGCCGGTGAAGACATCACGCGCGGCGCCGTGGTGTTGCCAGCCGGCACGCGCCTCACGCCAGCCGAGCTGGGCCTGGCCGCCAGCATCGGCCTTCACCAGTTGCAGGTGGCCCGCCGCCCGCGCGTGGCGCTGTTTTCCACCGGTGACGAGCTGGTCATGCCCGGCGATGTGCCGCCCGAGCAGATGCGCCCCGGCGCCATCTACAACAGCAACCGGTTTTTTCTGCGCGCCATGCTGCTGCGCCTGGGCTGCGAGGTCACCGATTTCGGCATCGTGCCCGACCGGCGCGACGCCACCATCGAGGCCCTGCGCGCGGCAAGCAGCGCGCACGACCTGATCCTGACCAGCGGCGGTGTGTCGGTGGGCGAGGAAGACCACATCAAGCCCGCCGTTCAGGCGCTGGGCACGCTCGATTTGTGGCAGATCGCCATGAAACCCGGCAAGCCGTTTGCCTACGGCCAGATTCCACGCGATGGGGGCGCAGCGCACTTCATCGGCCTGCCAGGCAACCCGGTGTCGAGCTTTCTGACCTTTGCGTTGCTGGTGCGGCCCTTTGTGCTGCGGCTGCAGGGAGCCTCTGTTGTTGCTCCTCAAACCATAGCTGCCCGCGCTGATTTCACCTGGCCCAAGGCCGATAAACGCCGCGAATTTTTGCGCGTGCGGCACAACGCCACGGGTGGGCTGGACCTGTTCAACAACCAGAGTTCGGGCGTGCTCACCTCGGCCGCCTGGGGCGACGGTGTGGTGGACAACCCGGCCGGCCAGACCATTGCAGCGGGTGACACCGTGCGGTTTATTGCGTTTTCGGAGCTGCTGTCATGAAGATTACCGTGCGCTATTTCGCATCCATCCGCGAGGCGATCGGCACCGGGCTAGAGCCGGTGCAAACCACTGCCGCCACCCTGGGCGCGCTGCGCGACGAGCTCATTGCGCGCGGTGGCCCCCATGCCGACAGCCTGGCGCGCGGCAAGGCCGTGCGCATGGCGCTCAACCAGACGCTGAGCGATGAATCGGCCGCGCTGGCCGACGGGGCAGAGGTTGCCTTCTTTCCGCCGGTCACCGGTGGCTGACAGGTAAGCGCCGGGCACGCAACCGGGCTGCCGGGCAGCAACGGGCAGCACCTGCAGGTTCAGGGTAGTTCGAGTTCAGGGCACCTCGGGCGCGGCAGGCTGCTCTGGCGGCGGTACAACCAGGTCGGGGCATGGCCACACCAGCAGTTCGGCGAGCCGCGTGACGATCCAGGTCGCCTCGGCCGTTGATACGCCGGATTCGGCCGTGCACAGCCCGGCATGGATGCGCCGCAAAATCTCGGCCTCTGAAGGGGCCTGCACGTGGTAGAGCGTCTGCGCATGTTCCACCAGGTGGCCGGCCAGGTCTTCGCACAGCTCGTAGCGCGTGCGCACGGCGTCGGCCTTTTCAGTGAGCCGCCCACGGGCATCGGTGAACACGGCCATGAAAGACGGCGGAACGAAAATCTGGTTGTCGTCGTGCATGGGCGTGGTTCAGTCGGGTGTGAACAGACGCTCAAACTTCGCCTGATCGGGTGCCAGATCGAAGGTGACCAACTGCCCCATCTTCATGTCGGAAAGCCGACAGGCAGCAAACAGCGTGGTCTTGCCCGAAAGCTCCATGACATCCAGGTCAATGATGGCGTAGGGGTAGGGCACGAAAACCTGGTGCTCGAAGATATCGCGGTGCAGGTTGCGCGGCGACGGATAGAGCTTGTACAGAGGTGTCTGAATCGTTTGTGTGGCCATGGGCGAAGAAGGGGTGGTTGTGCAGTGCGGGTACAGTGCGGGCGAATCGTACAGACAAACCTATTTCACAATTTATGGCACGCAACAAAAGTGAATGGCCCGCCAAGGTGCTCGCCCTGGTTCGGGGCGGCAACCTGACCGCCGCCATCGCGCAGATCAAGGTGGCCCCGACCGTCGGTGATGTCACCCGCCTGCAAGCCTTGCTGGCCCAGCTGCCCCCATCGCCCGCGCTGACGCAACTGAACAAGGTGGTGGAAGAAGAGTGCGCACTGCTGGCAGCGCCACGCCTGCACCGCTCGCCTTGAGGGGTGGGCCGCGCCCCGTCCCCTGCCGTCATTTCGCCCTGTAGAGAGCTTTTTGCCATGACCTTGCCCCGCGTTTCCATCCAGACCGAGGACTTTGACGTCTCCACCGAAATTGCCGCGCTGCGCCACGAGAACAAGGGCGTGGGTGCGGTGTGCAGCTTTGTCGGCACCGTGCGTGACCGTACCGTGGCCCCCACGCTCGGCACGTCCGTGTCCTCGCTGCCCTCCGAAGGGGCGCTTGCGCCTTCGGGCGGCCGGGCGGCGCAAGACAGCGATGCCGTGGCCTCCATGGAACTGGAGCACTACCCCGGCATGACCGAAAAATCCATCGAGGCGATGGTGGACGAGGCCATGCGGCGCTTTGATATTTTTGGCGCCCGCATCATCCACCGCGTGGGGCTGCTGCAGCCGCTCGACCAGATCGTGCTGGTGGCAGTGACCAGCGCCCACCGGGGCCAGAGCTTTCAGGCATGCGAGTTTTTGATGGACTACCTCAAGACCCAGGCGCCGTTCTGGAAAAAGGAAGAAACCGCGCAGGGAGCCCGCTGGGTGGATGCGCGCGTGAGCGACGATGCCGCCCTTGCGCGCTGGGGCATCGACGCACGCAACGCCTGAGGGGCCGTCGACCGCTAAGTGCTGGCGCTGGCGTCGCCCTGCGGACCCGCGAGCACAGCCACGCCGCTGGTGCGGCCGCGTCGCCACATTCGGCCGTCCGGTGGCCAGCGCACGGTGATTGGGGCGCCGTGGGGCGCAGCGCTGGCGTTGGGACGGAAAAACAGCTTTTACCCGACCGGACACCCATCCAGCCTGGAGGCGGGCTGAATCGGCCTGAACAATGACACGCAGGCGTCGGTTCGTCCTACAGGGCCGCGTGGGCATTTTCTGTAGATTTGCGCCACAGCTTGTCAATGACTGTTGAAGGTCTTGGCAAGAAAGAAACTCCGCGCGCAGTTTCATCGTCATGTGCGTCTATCCCCTCCCTACAAGGTTTCCATGAAAAATTCCCTACTGCTTGCCGCCCTGATTGCCACTTTCGGTCTGGCCGCTTGCGAAAAAACCGTTGTAACCCCGCCGGTCGCTGCACCGGTGGTGGTGGTTCCGGGCCCGGCAGGCCCTGCGGGTGCCACGGGTGCCACCGGAGCTACCGGCTCCACGGTGGGTGTTCCAGGCCCCACCGGTGCTACCGGCGCCACGGGTGCGAGCGGCTATGACGGTGCCACGGGCTCCACGGGCTCTACCGGTGCCACCGGTGCGTCTGGCGCCACGGGTGCCACCGGTTACGACGGTGCCAAGGGCGAAGCGGGCGCTGATGGCAAAACGGGCGACACCGTGATTGTTGTGCCCGCCAAGTAGAACCTTGGCGTGACGCGACAGGCGCAGGCGGTTTTCCGCCTGCGCCTTTTTTTTGGGCCGGGCAATGGGGTGCCGTTTCAAATAAACGGCATCCATGCCCCGCGCAATGCCGACGGGTGGATTTGCACGCCGCCTTGGCGAACCGGATCCGCAGTTGCTGTTCCCCGCTGGTCAAGCGCCGGTGGTCATGGAAAAATGGGTTTACAAGGGGGTGCCAGCGCCCTTGGGTTGGTTGACCTGGCACAAGTTCTGGCCTGCGTGCTGTCTTGAAATCAGGCACACCCTGCCTCAAGTGCTCTGCAATTCGGAGGATATGGACCATGCGTCTCGACAAATTCACCACCAAGTTCCAGGAAGCCCTGAGCGATGCCCAGAGCATTGCGCTGGGCAATGACAACGCTTATATCGAGCCCGTGCACTTGCTCGTGGCCATGCTCAAGCAGGACGACGGCCCCAAGGCACTGTTGCAGCGCGCGGGTGCCAACGTGCCCGGCCTGCTGGCTGCGGCCGAGGCTGCCGTCAAGCGGCTGCCTTCCGTGCAGGGCCAGGATCAGGTGCAGGGCGGGCCCGAGCTGGGCCGCGTGCTGCAAGCCACTGAAAAAGAAGCCATCAAGCGCGGCGACCAGTTCATCGCCAGCGAGCTGTTTCTGCTGGCCGTGATCGACAGCAAGGGCGATGCCGCGCGCATTGCCAAGGAAAACGGTCTCACGCGCAAGAGCCTCGAAGCCGCCATTGACGCCGTGCGCGGTGGCCAGAAGATGGACAGCGCCGAGGGCGAGGGCCAGCGCGAGGCCCTGAAAAAATACTGCATCGACCTGACCGAGCGCGCTCGCATGGGCAAGCTGGACCCGGTGATCGGCCGTGATGACGAGATCCGCCGTGCCATCCAGGTGCTGCAGCGCCGCACCAAGAACAACCCCGTGCTGATTGGCGAGCCCGGTGTGGGCAAGACCGCCATCGTCGAGGGTCTGGCGCAGCGCATCGTGGCCGGTGAGGTGCCTGAAAGCCTCAAGGGCAAGCGCGTGCTCTCGCTCGACATGGCAGCGCTGCTGGCCGGCGCCAAGTTTCGCGGCGAGTTCGAAGAGCGCCTGAAAACCGTGCTCAAGGAGCTGGCACAGGACGAAGGGCAAACCATCGTCTTCATCGACGAGTTGCACACCATGGTGGGCGCGGGCAAGGCCGAAGGCGCCATGGACGCGGGCAACATGCTCAAACCTGCGCTGGCCCGTGGCGAGCTGCACTGCGTGGGCGCCACCACGCTCGACGAATACCGCAAGTACATCGAGAAGGACGCCGCACTGGAGCGCCGCTTCCAGAAGATCCTGGTGGGCGAACCCACCGTGGAGGCGACCATTGCCATCCTGCGCGGCCTGCAGGAAAAATACGAGGTACACCACGGCGTGGAGATCACCGACCCGGCCATCGTCGCCGCCGCCGAGCTCTCGCACCGCTACATCACCGACCGCTTCCTGCCCGACAAGGCGATTGACCTGATCGACGAGGCTGCGTCCAAGATCAAGATCGAGATCGACTCCAAACCCGAGGTCATGGACAAGCTCGACCGCCGACTGATCCAGCTGCAGATTGAGCGCGAGGCCGTGCGCCGCGAGAAGGACGAAGCCTCGCAAAAGCGCTTTGGCCTGATCGAGGAAGAAATCGAGTCGCTGCAAAAAGAAATCGCCGACCTCGACGAGATCTGGCAGGCTGAAAAAGCCCAGGCGCAGGGCAGCCAGCATGTGCGCGAGCAGGTTGAGCAGGTCAAGCTGCAGATCGAAGAACTCAAGCGCAAGGGCGACTTCAACAAGGTGGCCGAGCTGCAATACGGCAAGCTGCCAGAGTTGGAAAAGCAGCTCAAGGAAGCCCAGGCCCAGGAGGCCGGCACCGATGGCGTGTCTGCCCCCAACCGCCTGCTGCGCACCCAGGTGGGTGCCGAAGAAATCGCCGAGGTGGTGAGCCGCGCCACGGGCATCCCCGTGGCCAAGATGATGCAGGGCGAAAAAGACAAGCTCTTGCAGATGGAAACCAAGCTGCACGAGCGCGTGGTGGGCCAGGAGGAGGCGATTGCCGCCGTGGCCAACGCCATCCGGCGCTCGCGCTCGGGCCTGAGTGACCCGAACCGGCCCACGGGCAGTTTTCTGTTCCTCGGCCCCACGGGTGTGGGCAAGACCGAGTTGTGCAAGGCGCTGGCGGGCTTTTTGTTTGACAGCGAAGAGCACCTGATCCGCATCGACATGAGCGAGTTCATGGAAAAGCACAGCGTTGCGCGCTTGATTGGCGCGCCTCCGGGCTATGTAGGCTACGAAGAAGGCGGGTATCTCACGGAAGCCGTGCGCCGCAAGCCGTATTCCGTGCTGCTGCTCGACGAGGTGGAAAAGGCCCACCCCGACGTGTTCAACGTGCTCTTGCAGGTGCTCGACGATGGCCGCCTGACCGACGGCCAAGGCCGCACCGTGGACTTCAAGAACACCGTGATCGTGATGACGAGCAACATCGGCTCGCACCTGATCCAAGCCATGGTGGGGCAGGACTCGGACGACATCAAGGAAGCGGTGTGGGGCGAGCTGAAGAACCACTTCCGCCCCGAGTTTTTGAACCGCATCGACGAGACCGTGGTGTTCCATGCGCTCGACGCGGCGCACATTGCCTCGATCGCCAAGATCCAGCTGCAGCTGCTGCAATCGCGCCTGGCCAAGATGGACCTGGAAATGCAGGTGTCCGACGCCGCCCTGGCCGAGCTGGCCAAGGTCGGCTTCGACCCGGTGTTTGGTGCGCGCCCGCTCAAGCGTGCCATCCAGCAGCGCATCGAGAACCCGCTGTCGAAGTTGCTGCTCGAAGGGCGCTTCCCGCCCAAGAGCCGCATCGAGGTCAGCGTGGACCCGGTGCTGGAGCCCGGGGTGTTCCACTTTGGAGCATCCGCGCCGGTCTGAGCGGCAGGCAATTTTAATTATCAAAAATGATAGCTGCTAGCGCTTTATGGATAAGCGCTAGCGGCACATTTGGCATAAATTTTGGTGGTTGACAGTGGGTAGTGGACATCCCTGCCCATCGCCCAAAGGCTGAGAACCGAGGAGGTTGTTTGAATGATTTTTTGGCGGGCCTGACCCGCTGGCTCATCCGGGCCGTGGTGGTGGTTGCCGGGCTGGTGATGTTTCTGAGCCTGCTGGCCGCCGTGCTGGTGCTGGCGCTGGCCTGGGGGCTGCGTGCGGCCTGGGCGCGCCTCACCGGTCGGCCGGTAACGCCCTGGACCATGCGGGTGGATCCGCGCACGGGCTGGAGTACGGTTTACCGTTCCACCGAGCGCTGGTCGGCCACGCGCACCGCGCCCGCCGCCGACACCCCCTCGCGTCGCGCAGGCGTGTTGCCCGGCGCCGACGAGGTGGTGGATGTGGAGCCGCGCGAACCCCGCGAAGAGCGCTAGCGCTGCCTGCCAGCAGCACCGGGCGTCTGGCTTCTGGCGGCCCTGAACGCCGCCGCAGGGGCGCTGCAGGCGCCGGACGGGGACATTGGACTGTCTTCTATGATGGCGGCCATGACACCTGACGACATTCGCGCCCATTTTGACCTTCAGTACCAGGCCAGCCGGGCACACATTGACGTGCCCCTGCTGGTGCGTCGCGAGCGCCTGCTGCGCGTGCAAAAGATGCTCGATGAGCACGGGCCCGTGCTGGCCGCCGCCGTGCAGGCCGATTTCGGCATGCGCTCGCCGCGTTTGACCGAGGTGGCCGATTTTTTTGTGCTGCGCACGTTGCTGTCGCACACCCTGAGCCATCTGGCGCGCTGGATGAAGCCCCAGAAGGTGCGTACGCCCCTCTTTTTGCAGCCTGCGCATGGCTGGATCGCGCGCCAGCCGCTGGGCGTGGTGGGCGTCATTTCCCCCTGGAACTACCCCGTGCAACTGGCGCTGGCCCCCGCCATCACGGCGCTGGCGGCGGGCAACCGCGTCATGCTCAAGCCCAGCGAGCTCACACCCCACACATCGGCCCAGCTGGCCCTGTTGGTGGCGCAGTTTTTTGCAGCCGATGAGTTTTGCGTGGTGCAGGGCGACGCGGCCACGGCAGCGCTGGTGGCATCGCTGCCGTTCGACCACCTGGTGTTCACCGGCTCCACCGCAGTGGGGCGCAAGGTGGCGCAGGCAGCGGCGCAGCACCTCACGCCCACCACGCTGGAGCTGGGGGGCAAGTCGCCGTGCATTGTGGATGCCGATTGCGACATGCAGGACGCCGCGCTCAAAATTGCCCATGGCAAGCTGCTCAATGCAGGCCAGACCTGCATTGCCCCCGACTACGTGCTGCTGCCGCGCGGGCGCGAGGCCGAGTTCTCCCAGGCCTACCAGGCCGCGGTGGCGCGGTTGTTTCCCAGCATCGAGGGCAACCCCGATTACGCCTCCATCATCACGCCGCGCCACTATGCGCGGCTGCGCACCATGCTGCAGCAGGCCCAGACGCAGGGCGCCGAGGTGCACACCATCGACCCCGCCAGCGGCAAACCCGTGGCGGCCACTGTGGGCACGCTGGGCGACGGGGCCAGCCGCCAGATGCTGCCCTCGCTGGTGTTTGGCGCCACGCCCGCCATGGCGCTGATGCAGGAGGAGATTTTTGGCCCCATCCTGCCCGTGATTTCGTACGAGCGGCTGGACGAGGCCGTGGCCCACATCAACGCGGGGCCCCGCCCGCTGGCGCTGTACTGGTTTGGCCGCAGCGATGCGGTGCGTGACGATGTGCTGCGCCGCACCGTGAGCGGTGGCGTCACGGTAAACGACACGCTGATGCACATCGCCCATGACAACCTGCCCTTTGGCGGCGTGGGCGACAGCGGCTGGGGCGCCTACCACGGCGAGCAGGGTTTTCTGCGCTTTTGCCACCAGAAGGCGGTGCTGGTGCAGTCCCGCTGGGCCATGGGCTCGCTGTTCTACCCGCCTTACGGCGCGCGCTTCGACAAGATCATGGGCCTGCTGCGCCGCTGGTTGTAGCCGCGTTGATGGGCTGCGGCTGGGTGATGAGCTGCACCATGGCTTCGCGCAGCTGGCCGGTGGAAACCGGCTTGTGCAGCAGCAGGGCCGATGTGCTTTGCGCATCGCGTAGGCGCTGGGGCGAGGTGTCCCCCGTCATGATGATGGCCGGCACCGCAGTGCCCAGGTGCGTGCGCAGTGCCTGCAGCACCTGCTTGCCGGTTTCCTCATGGCGCAGCCGGAAGTCGGTGATGATGAGATCGGGGGTGTCGTCGCCCAGGTGCTTCAGTGCTTCGGCGCCCGAGCCGGCCACGGTGCAGTGGCAACCCCAGCTTTGCAGCAGCGACTGCATTCCCAGAAGCACCGCCTCGTCGTCGTCAATGGCCAGCACATGCAGGCCCTCCAGGCTGCGGTCTTCGGGGAGCGGCGCGGCTTCATCCTCCAGCGCGCCGTCCCACGCATCCATCCAAAGGCGAAACACCGAGCCCCGGCCCGGTTGCGAGCGCAACTCGACAGTTGTGCCCCCCATCTCGTTCACCAGCCGGTGCACGATGGCCAGGCCCAGGCCCAGGCCCTTGCGCCGGTCGCGCTCCGGGTTGTCGAGCTGCAGGAACTCCTGAAAAATGTCGTCCCACTGGTGCTGGGGAATGCCGATTCCGGTGTCCCACACCTCCAGTGCCACCCGCTGGCCGCGCCGGCGGCACGCAATCAGCACGCCGCCCCGGGTGGTGTAGCGCAGCGCGTTGGAGATGAAGTTGCGCATCACCAGGCCCACCAGTGATCGGTCGGCATGCGCGGCCAGTGAGGTCTCGCGGGTGCGGTACACCAGGCGTGCGTTGTCGGCCTGCACGCCAAATTCCTGCTCCAGGGCCGTGAGCAGGGGTTGCACGGCAAATGCCGACGGGCGCACCTTGACCACGCCAGCCTCCAGCCGCGAGTAGTCGAGCAAGGTGGTGAGCATTTCGGCTGCTGCGCTGGATGCGGCGTGGGCATGGTCCAGCACCGTCTGCTGGTGGGCGTTCAGCGGGCTGCGCTGCAGGCTCTCCAGAAACAGCCCCATGGCGTGCAGCGGCTGGCGCAGGTCGTGGCTGGCCGCCGCCAGGAAACGCGACTTGTCGCGATCGGCTTTTTCGGCGATCTGCTGCGCCGCCTGGGCGCGCTGGGACTCGGCGCGCAGCTCTCCCACCAGGCGCTGGTTTTCCAATTTCAGGGCAATGCTGCGGCGGGTGGCTGTATCGGCCGTGCTGGCCTGCATGCAGGTCAGGCTGAAATACACCAGCACGAGGAACAGCGCGGGCCACAGCACCGGCCCACCTGCCAGGGCAATGGCCAGCAGCACGCTGCCAATGGCGCAGCTCAGGTAGACAAGGTAGGCGCGGTACAGCGGTGCTCCCAGCCCCAGGGCGCCGGACGACACCGTGCTGACGATGCCAATGGCATAGACCACGCTGCTGGCGTTGCCCCAGTGCATCACCACCAGGCCCAGGCCGCCCCAACTCAGGCCCATGCCGGCCATGCAGGCCATCAGCTTATAGGCCGACCAGCGGGCGGGATCGGTCGTCGGGTCCATGCTGCGCAGCGAGAGATAGACCCCCATCACGACCAGCACATGCGAGATCAGCCAGGCCGTCAGCGCCTGCGGGTCGACCGCGCCGTCCATCACCCACATCGTGCCCAGTGCCGTGGCCAGGGAGGCCACCAGGGTCATGGGAAAGTTCTGGCGCAGCAGTGCGACCTGCTCGCGCAGCACCTCGTCGCGCTCCCAGCGCAGCGACGGCCAGGGTCAGAGCGCACCGGTCCCTGGCGTTTCAGGCGGCATCATGCAGCGGCGGCAACGACAGGCCCAGCCGCTGTGCCGCCAGCAAGGCAGCGCTGCGGCTGTTGACGCCCAGCTGCGCAAAGATGGCGGCCACATGCACGCGCACGGTGTTTTCGCTCAGTCCCAGATCGCGGGCAATCACCTTGTTGGGCTTGCCGGTGCACAGCAGGAACAGCACATCGAGCTGGCGTGCGGTCAGCGTGGGCGCTGCCGGTGCGCGTGTGGTGGTGGTGTTGCCGCTGTGGGCGGGAAAGCAGGGCGCGCCCGACAGCGCGCAGCTGATGGCCTCCAGAATGTCGGCGCCACTGGCCGACTTGGGCAGAAAACCGTCGGCACCGCGCGTGCGCGCCTCGTAAACAGCGTCGGGCGCCACGCTGGCAGACACCAGCACGATGCGCGCCCGGGGGAATGCCTGGCGCAAGAGGCGCAGGCCGTCCAGGCCGCTCATGCCGGGCATCTGGATGTCCAGCAGCACCAGGTCCACGGTCTCTGGCCGCAGCGCGCAGGCTTCGGCCACGGTGCCGGCTTCGAAGATGGCATCCACGCCGGGGTGGTCCTGCACGATCAGGCGCAGCCCGGTGTGAAACAGGGTGTGGTCGTCAACAAGCAGCAGACTGGCAGGCATGGGGCGAGTATTGCGCACAACGCCGGGGTGCGCGACTAGTCCATTTGTGCGATGGACGCACGGGCGTGCGGTTTCTAGACTGTGACCCAGGCGTTGTGATGGTCTGTGGCTGGACCGCGTGGCGCATCCGATCCTGTCCAGCTTATCCACAAAGAGGTTTACGCATGAGTGCCAGTGTTTCCCATTCTGTCGCCCGCTCTTCCGTTCTCGGTCAGCGCATCGTCGATCAACGCCCCGTGGCAGCTGCTGGCGGGGCCGGTGTGGGGGCAATACCGTGGCCCAACTGCTGCAGGAAAACTGCGCCGACATGCGGGCATCGGCGGGTGTGGTCATTGAATATCTGGATACGCAGGCAGGCACCTGGCAATTTTCGCTGGACGACGGGCAGACGTGGCGCGCTGTGCGCACCGACCTCATCAACCGGCCCGGCCACACGGGCCTGGCGCTCGACCGCGACGCGCGTTTGCGCGTGCTGTGCTCGGGCAGCAACCGGGAGGGCGCGCGCGTGGTGTTTCACTCTGTGCAGCGCGGCCACGGCGCTGGCAATGGCAGCTATCGCCCCTATGCGCCGGATGAGCGCGAGGACGCATCGCACAGTGTGGCGCTGGTGCTGTGCATGGGCGCCATCAACGGTGTGCCGCCTGCGGTGAAGGTGCCGCGCCCGCGCAACAAACGCGCCCGGGCGCAGGGCCTGGACACGGCATCGAACGCCGCGCTCAGCAGGGCCTGAGGGTGGTGGTGGGGGGCGTTGCGAGCCCCCGGATTAACCAGCAGCACAGGGCGAAAAAGCGTTTGCGGCGACAATGCCGGTCCTTTTTGTTTTTTCACTCCCTGTTTTCGTTCGGTTTTTCCATGTCCAGTATCCAGGTTCGTCCCGCCACGCTTCGCGATGCCAAAGCCATTGCCCAGATCCACACCGTATCCGCCCAAGAGGCTTACAAAGGTCTGGTGCCAGACGAGCAGTTGAAATCCATGTCGGTAGAAAAGCGCCAGGCCTACTGGCGCGAAGCCATTGAATATTGCGAGCCCCAGGTGCAAGTCGCCATTGATGGCGAAAAGATTGTGGGTTTCGTCGGCTATGACCGCTCGCGCGATGAAAAATCCCGCCCCACCACCGGTGAAATCTGGGCCATCTACGCCGCGCCCACCCATTGGAACCAGGGCGTAGGCCTGGCCCTGTGGGACGCCGCCCGTGACGGCCTGCACGAAGAAGGCTGCACCAACGTGACCGCGTGGGTTCCCTTGCGCAACGAACGCGCCATCCGGTTCCACGAAATGGCCGGTTTCAAGCGCGAGCTCTCCACTGCCAAGACGGCCGTGGTAGGCGGCGTGAAGATCGAAGAAGTGCGTCTCAAACGCCCCATCAATTAAGGCTATTGCATGATCTCCTGGAGCGACTCGGGCCAAGCCCACGAAGCCCTTTGGCGCTCCGAAAGCGGGGCCACTGCGCCGCGCCGCGTCGTGGTGGCCGATGACACGCTGTCCGCTGACACGGCCTACCGGCTGGCCTGCGAAGGCACCGGCCTGCTGTGGCAGGGCGACTTTCAGAACGCCCGCATGTTGCTGCAGGCCCTTATGCGGCGGGTGGATCGCAAGCCGCCCAAGGCGGCAGCCAAGGCAGCACAAAAAATGGCAGAGGCCACGGCGGCTGAGGCGTTTCACCTGCACCGCCAGGCGCAGGCGCAGCGCGCACGCGTGCTGTCGTCCCTGCTGATTGCGCTGGAAGGCGACTACGCCATTGACCTGCGCCGCGCGCCCGACCTGCGCCAGGCCTGCACCGAAGCCTGGGGCGCGGCCACGGGCGAACGCTCGGTGGCCTCGCTGCGTGAACTGCTGGGTCTGGTGGGGGCGCACGAGTGGCGCAAGAAGGGCGTGGAAGTGCCCGCGCTGGGCTCCGCGCCCAACAACCGCATCCATCCGTATTACGGGGTGTTTTCGCCCGTGCGCGGCGAATATGTGGACCTGGTGGCAGCGGCTGCGCTGCCATCGAAGGCGCTTGCCTTTGACATCGGCGTGGGCACGGGCGTGCTGTCGGCCCTGCTGGTGCGCCGGGGCGTGCAGCGCGTGGTGGCCACCGAGCAAGACCCGCGTGCGCTGGCCTGCGCCCGTGACAACCTGCAGCGCCTGGGCGCGCTGGCGCAGGTCGAGCTGCAGTCGGTGGACCTGTTTCCCGCCGGGCGCGCGCCGCTGGTGGTGTGCAATCCGCCCTGGGTGCCGGCCCGTCCCAGCTCGCCGATCGAGCACGCCGTGTACGACGAGGGCAGCCGCATGCTGCGGGGCTTTCTGGCCGGGCTGGCCGCGCACCTGGAGCCCGGCGGCGAAGGCTGGCTCATCTTGTCGGACCTGGCCGAGCACCTGGGTTTGCGCACCCGCGAGCAGCTCATGGGCTGGATTGCCGACGCGGGCCTTCAGGTGCTGGGCCGCGCGGACATTCGCCCGCGCCACGCCAAGGCGGCCGATGCGGGCGATGCCCTGCACGCCGCCCGCGCGGCGGAAGTCACATCGTTGTGGCGCCTGGCTGCGGCCTGATGCGCGCCCATCCCATTTCCTGCTAAGACGGTGAGGGCGCGCTGCGCCGGGCTGCGTTGCGCGCTCAGCCTCTCAGTCGCTCATGGCGGCTGACAGCGCCCGGTCTGGCGGCTGCAACTGCTCCAGGCGCTCGCGAATGCCCAGGGCGCGCTCATCGCCAGCCACCTTGGCCACCTCGGCAATCAGGGCTTCGCCCACTGCCAGCATGCTCTCGCGGTCGCGCGCTTCGCGCAGGGACGCGTGGTAGCTGCGGGCCAGATCGGGGTTGCGGCGGGCAAACAGGCGCTCGCTCAGGTCGAACAGGTACATGCGGGTGCTCGCCAGGGAGCGCAGGGCTTCGCTGGGAGCGGGGGGCGTTTGCGGTGCGGCAATGGGTTCGGGCGCTGGTGCCGTAACGGGTTCGGTCGCGGCAACGGGTTCGGTTGCAGCTTGCGTGGTGGCCAGCTGGGCAAGGTAGCCCTCGCGCACAAGGTGTTCCACCATCTGGGCGCCGGTGCCGTTGTACATGGCCTGCAGTTCAGACAGTGGCTTGCCGTCGGCCAGCAGCAGCAACGAGCGTTCGCGCAGGCTCAGGGTGCGAACGCCAGGCGAGAGTTCGCGGCGGGCTTTATCGGTTCGTTGGAGCAACATGGACGCACGGATCACGGAAAGGAATGGCCTGCATTGCAGCACCGCGCGATGACGCTGTGATGACCTGCACGGCACGCCGCCGTGCAGCCCGTGCCGGCACTGCAGCCCGCCCGCCAGGCTGCCGCACAATGGCGGGCGCTGCCGGTGGCAGCAGATCGGGTTCTGATTTGCTATTTATTTTGTAGCTACTTGCGCTTGCTGCATAAGCGCTTTTGCCTGTTTTCTTGTAAATTTTCTTTCGACATCCACCGCCGCCCTTGGCGTGTGGAACGCACCATGACCTTGCTGCTCGCCCCCATGGAGGGGCTTCTGGATTTTGTGCTGCGTGACGTGCTGACCCGCGTGGGCGGCGTGGACCGCTGCGTGTCCGAGTTCATCCGCGTCACCGGCACCGTGCTGCCCGACAAGGTGTTTTTGCGCTACCTGCCCGAGCTGCGCCACGGCGGGCGCACGCTGGCGGGCGTGCCGGTGCGCGCGCAGCTGCTGGGCTCCGACCCGGTGTGCATGGCCGAGAACGCGGCCGCCCTGGCGGCGCTGGGCCCCGAGGGCATCGACCTGAACTTTGGCTGCCCCGCCAAGGTGGTCAACCGCCACGGCGGCGGCGCGGCGCTGCTGCAAGAGCCCGAGCGCATTGCCACGCTGGTGGCCGCAGTGCGCCGCGCCGTGCCAGCGCATCTGCCCGTGTCGGCCAAGATGCGCCTGGGCTTCAACGACGCCAGCCTGGCGCGCGAGTGTGCGCAGGCCATGGAAGCTGGCGGCGCCAGCGAACTGGTGGTGCACGCCCGCACCAAGGCCGATGGCTACCGCCCGCCGGCCTATTGGGAGCAGATTCCGGCCATCCGCGCGGCCGTGCGCATTCCGGTGGTGGCCAATGGCGAGATATGGACCGTGGCCGACGCGCAGCGCTGCCGCGCGGTGTCGGGCTGCAACGCCCTCATGCTGGGCCGTGGCATGGTGGCCGACCCGGGGCTGGCCCGCGCCATCCGCGCTGCCGACCAGGGCCAGCCGGGCACGGACCGGGTGGAATGGCCGGCATTGCTGCCGCAGCTGGCCGCGTTCTGGCAGCTGGTGTGCAACGACCTGGAGCCGCGCCAGCGCGCCGGCCGCCTCAAGCAATGGCTCAACCTGCTGCGCCGCCGCTATCCAGAGGCCGAGTTGGCCTACCAGCATGTGCGCACCATGACCGATCAGCGCGCCATCACGGCCTGGCTGGCTGCCCTGCAGCCTTGAGGTGGGCGCGGCCACCCGTGCGGGGCAGGCTCTACAGCAGATGATCGGGCGCCAGCGGACCCAGCAGCAGCAACAGCAACTGCAGCGGCACGCTTGCGCCGGGCTCGCTGGTGGCGTCCTGCAGGTTGCTGCCCTGCGGCGCCCGCCAGACAAGGCCGCCACGGGCGTCCAGTTCCACATGCCAGGCGGCATCGCGCAGCGCCAGTTCGATGCTGGCACCGGCCCTGCGGGACAGATCCATGCTGCGGATCAGCAGCGCGATCTCGGTGTTTTGTTTTTGCGAACGCATGTCCAGGTTCATCGAGCCAACGGCCAGCAGCCGGTGGTCCATGATCACCAGCTTGGAGTGGAGCATCGCGCGCGAAGAGCCCGTGGACCCCGTGGCACCGATGCCGTCACTGCCGCCACTGCTGCCACTGCCCGTGGCGCTCAACGCCTTGCGCACGCCGGTGGCCTCGCTGTGCATTTCGTACAGTTCGACGCCCATCGCCAGCAGCGTCTTGCGGTGGCGTGCGTAGCCTACATGGGCAATGGGTGCGTCATTCGATGCCAGCGAATTGGTCAGCACCCGCACCCGCACGTTCCGGGCACGCGCGGCGGCAAAGGCGGCCGTGATCTCGGGGCCGGGAACGAAATAGGGCGAAACAATGAGCAAATCGCGCCGGGCCTGGTCCATCAGCTGCAACAGGCCATCCACCACGGTGTCTTCCTGGCTTTCCAGGTATTCAAGCTCGGCCGCCGATGGCGCCTGAGGCGTGCCTGACGTAGGGGCCGTGGATGTGCCCACGGGGGACGCGGTGATTGATGCCGTGGGCGTTTTGGGTGCCGGCGTGACCGATGCCACATGCACGGGGTGCACGGGGGCCGCGGGGGCCAGGGCGTTGCGCTGCCCAGCCACTGCCGTCACCGCATCACGCGGCGACGGTGTTCCGGGCTGTGGTGCCAGCGGCTCCGTGGTGGCGGCGGAATCTGCCGGAATCTTGGCGGGCTTGTCCACCAGCACCACGGCCGGGGCCCACACAAAGCGTGCGGCGGCCAGATTGAGCGGCTTGCGGTCCCACACGCGGCTGCGCTGGGCCTCCAGGGCATCCAGCGCGGTTGTGGCGTTCGGGGTCGATGCCGTTGCCGCTGCTGATGCTGATGCTGATGCTGATGCTGATGCTGATGCCGTTGTCACAGGGCTGGGGGCGGCCTCGGGGGGGCTGGAAGATTCGGTGGGCGTCTCGTCCACCTCTTCGACCGATGCAGCAGAAGCGCGCAGGGCATCGAGCTCTTTGCGCGTGATGAGCGACTGCACCGGGTAGGCGCGCTCGTTGTTCCAGTAGCTGTCAAAGCTGCGCGACAGATCTTTGACGATGGGGCCAGCCGCCAGCACGTCCAGGTCCACAAAGTTGCCCGAAGTGTCGTGGCCGAAATAGGCATCGCCCAGGTTGCGCCCGCCGGCGACGCCCATGGCGTTGTCGGCAATGAACAGCTTGTTGTGCATGCGCTGCTGCACCCGCGAAAAATCGCTCAGGGCACTGACCATGCGCCACAAAGACGAGTCACGGGAACCGGCCACCGGGTTGAACATGCGCATTTCGATGTTGGGCTCAAAGGCCAGGCGCATCACCTGCGCGTCCGCGCCGGAGGTGTTGAAGTCGTCCAGCAGCACGCGCACGCGCACGCCGCGCCGGGCTGCGGCCACCACGCTGCGCAGCAGACGCTCGGTGCTGGCATCGGCGTGAATGGCGTAGTACTGCAGGTCCAGCGTTTTTTGGGCCGCCTCGACCAGTGCCAGGCGGCTGCCATAGGCCGCCTGGGGGCCGGAGAGCAGCAAAAAGCCGGATTCAAAGCGCCCACTCGCCGCCGCGCGGCGCTCTTGCACCTGGGTGGCCAGCGCGGTGCCTGCGGTGGTTTCCAGCGCCGTTGAAACGGGGCGCGGCACATTCTTGGGCAACTCGGCACAGCCACCCAGCACGGCAACCAGCAGGGCTGCCCACAGCACTGGCAGATGCCGCAGTGGCAGCACGCTACGGGGGGCGGAAACAAGGGCTGGGGTCATGGGCGGGCTCATCGGAGGCTTTTGGGCAGCTGTGGTGATTTGGGTGGTCGAGGACTTTGCCAGCGCGATGGCGTGCCGGCCCACGGCGTGGGCTCGCTGTGCCCATCATGCGCCACAGCGTAGCGGGCCGCATGCCGGGCGGGTGTCAGACGGCACGCCGTGCCGAGGAACTGGCCTCTTGCCGTGTGAAAAAATCAACAACCGTCCAGGCAGGGCAATTCGACGATCCCAGAACAGGTTCTTACCAGCTCACTTCGCGGTCGGGCGTTGCGCTGATCTTGTGGATCGACAGGTCGGCACCATCAAACTCTTCTTCCTGCGACAGGCGCAGGCCCACGGTGGCTTTGAGCACGCCATACACCAGCGCGCCCCCCAACAGCGCCCACAGCACGCCCATGGCCGTGCCCATCAGTTGGGCCCACAGGCTCACGCCGCCAAGCCCACCCAGCGCCTTGCTTCCAAAAATGCCCGCTGCGATGCCGCCCCAGGTGCCGCACAGCCCGTGCAGGGGCCACACGCCCAGCACGTCGTCGATCTTCCAGCGGTTCTGGGTCAGGGTGAACATCACCACAAAGATGCTGCCCGCCACCGCGCCCACCACCAGCGCGCCCAGCGGGTGCATCAGGTCCGAGCCCGCACACACCGCCACCAGCCCGGCCAGCGGGCCGTTGTGCACAAAGCCGGGGTCGTTTTTGCCCAGCACCAGCGCAGCCAGCGTGCCCCCCACCATGGCCATCAGCGAGTTGACCGCCACCAGCCCCGAGAGCTTGTCGACCGTCTGCGCGCTCATCACATTGAAACCAAACCAGCCCACCACCAGCACCCACGCCCCCAGCGCCAGAAACGGGATGTTGGAGGGAGGGTGTGCCGAGATGGCGCCGTCCTTGCGGTAGCGGTTGGAGCGCGACCCCAGCAGCAGCACCGCAGGCAGGGCAATCCAGCCCCCCATGGCGTGCACCACCACAGAACCGGCAAAGTCGTGAAAAGCGGCCCCTGTCAGGGCGGTAATGGCAGCCTGGATGCCAAAGTGCCCGTTCCAGGCGATGCCTTCAAAAAATGGATAGACAAAGCCCACGATGGCAGCCGTTGCCAGCAGTTGGGGCCAGAACTTGGCACGCTCGGCAATGCCGCCCGACACAATGGCCGGAATGGCCGCCGCAAACGTGAGCAGAAAGAAGAACTTCACGAGCGCATAGCCGTTGTGCTGGGCCAAGGTTTCTGCACCTACAAAGAAATGGGTGCCATACGCCACGCTGTAGCCCACCACAAAATACACCACCGTGGAAACCGAAAAATCCACCAAAATTTTGACCAGCGCATTCACCTGGTTCTTTTTGCGCACGGTGCCCAGCTCCAAAAACGCAAACCCCGCGTGCATGGCCAACACCATGATGGCGCCCAGCAAAATAAACAGGGCATCGCTGCCCTGTGGGAGTGCATTCATAACTTCCTCGTGCTCAGAATTGATCGGTTCTGGTGCGCCCAAGACGTCGGCACCAGATTTGCACCAAAATTAAGCAAAATTTGGACCATGAAAACCATACTGGTGCGTGGCCAGCGCGCACCAATATCAGGCACCGTTGTCGTGTGAATCCGAGAAAATTGGGTCAAATATGCCTCTAGCGCTTATGCAGTAAGCGCAAGCAGCTATTGTTTTGATAGTTATCTAAGCACGAAGCCCTGCCCGGTGCAGAGGGGGCCCTCAGCCCAGCGCCAGCACCTGGGCGGCCAGGGCATCAATGCCGGCTTCAGAAAGATCGTCGCTGGCCAGGCTGTGCCGCGCAGCCCACTGGTGCAGGTGCGTGCTTTGCGATCGGGCATACAGCGGGTCGTAGTGCAGTGCCACCAGCTCGGCGAACAGGGGGGGCAACGCACCTGCCTGTGCCCAGTCTTGCCAGCGTGCAATCACCTGCTTGCCGTGCAACTCTTTGAGCACGCCCAGTTGCTGGGCCAGCAGGTCGGGGTTGTCGCCCAGGTTGGCGTAGTCGCGCAGCAAAAAATCCAGGCGCGCAGGCACGCTGGCCGCTACTTCGATGCAGGAGCTTGCGCGCAGGCGCTGTACCAACGGCTGGGGCACCGCCAGGCGGCCGATTTTGCTGCTCTCGGCCTCGACATAGATGGTGCGCTGCAAATCCAGGGGCTCCAGCGCATGCAGCAGGGCGGTTTCAAAGGCAGTTTGCGAAGGCTGCGCCACCCCCGGCCAGGCGCCCAGCACTGAGCCGCGGTGGCGCGCGCAGGCTTCCAGGTCAAGCTCCTGTGCGCCGCGCGCAGCCAGTGCTTGCAGCACGCGCGTTTTGGCGCTGCCGGTGGGGCCGCAAATCACGCGCAGGGGCAGCTGCGGCGCCAGCTCGGCCAGCCGGTCGATGACGTGGCGGCGCCACGACTTGTAGCCACCGGCCAGTTGCTGGGCATCCCAGCCCACCAAGCGCAGCCAGGTCACCATCGAGCCGCTGCGCATGCCGCCGCGCCAGCAGTAGATCAGCGGTTTCCAGCTGGCGGGCTGGTCGGCAAACTGCGTGCGCAAATGCCGCGCCAGGTTGGCGGCCACCATGGCGCCACCCACGCGCCGCGCCTCAAAGGCGCCCTGCTGCTTGTAGATGGTGCCGACAATGCGGCGCTCGTCGTCATCCAGCACGGGGCAGTTGATGGCGCCGGGAATATGGTCCAGCGCGTATTCGGCGGGCGACCGCGCATCAATGAGGGTGTGAAACGCGTGGCGGTCTGCCACGCGCACGGGGCTGCGGTGGCTCATGGCTTGCCCCGCGCCGCGCCGCAGGCGGCTGGCACAATGGCGCGCACCATGACTGTTGATTCAAAACCCATTCGTCTTACCCAGTTCTCGCACGGCGGCGGTTGCGGTTGCAAGATAGCGCCGGGCCTGCTGCAAGAGATTTTGGCACGCGCACCGCAGGGCATCGTGCCGCCCGAGCTGCTGGTGGGCACAGAAACCAGCGACGACGCGGCGGTTTACCGCCTCAACGACAGCCAAGCGCTGGTGGCCACCACCGATTTTTTCACCCCCATCGTCGACGACCCGTACGACTTTGGCCGCATTGCCGCCACCAATGCGCTGTCCGACATCTACGCCATGGGCGGCACGCCCATCATGGCGCTGGCACTGGTGGGCATGCCCATTGCCCAGCTGCCACCCGAAGTGATTGGCCGCGTGCTCGAAGGCGGCGCCGCCGTGTGCCGCGAAGCCGGCATCCCCATTGCGGGCGGACATTCGATCGACGTGCTCGAGCCCATCTACGGCCTGGTGGGCCTGGGCCTTGTGCACCCCCAGCGCGTGCGCCGCAACGCCGACGCGCAGGCCGGCGATGTGCTGGTGCTGGGCAAGCCGCTGGGCGTGGGCATTTTGTCGGCCGCGCTGAAAAAAGGCATTCTGGATGCCGCTGGCTATGCCGACATGCTGCGCTACACCACGCAACTCAACCGCGTGGGCGTTGCGCTGGGCGCGCTGGAGGGTGTGCACGCCATGACCGACGTCACCGGCTTTGGCCTGGCCGGCCATCTGCTAGAGGTGTGTCGGGGCTCGGGGCTTTCGGCCCGGGTGAATCTGGCCCAGGTGCCGGTCATTGAAGCTGCAGCCAAGTTTGCGGCCGATGGCGTGGTCACGGGTGCATCCGCACGCAACTGGGCAGCCTATGGCGCCGACGTGGCCTGGGCGCCCGGTGCGCCCGAATGGCAGCGCCACCTGCTGACCGACCCGCAAACCAGCGGCGGCCTGCTGGTGAGCTGCAGCCCCGATGCGCTGGCCAGCGTGCTCGACACATTTGCGCAAGCCGGCTTTGTCGCAGCTGCCGCCATGGGTGGCATGCAGGCGCGGGCGCCAGGGCAGGGCAGTCAGCTGGTTTGCGGGTGAGTGGGGCGGGCGAAGCAGTGGCGCACTGATTGCCCACAAGTGCGGTGCCGCAGCGCCTGTCGGGCTGGCCAGGGCTTCAAAAAATATCGCGCCCGCGCACCCGGGCCACGATGCGAATGTCTGGCCCCACACGCTCCACCGTAATGAAGTCCATCGCCAAGCCCTGACCCAATGCGTCGAATGGCCCCACGTTGGCCATGCCAAGGCCAGGCCCCAATAACGTGGGCGCCAGGTACACCAGCATTTCATCGACCAGCCCTTCGCGCACCAACGAGCCATTGAGCTTGTTGCCGGCCTCCACATGCAACTCGTTCACGCCACGCTGGGCCAGGTCGCGCAGCATGGCCTGCAAATCCACTTTGCCCTGCGGGTTGGGCAAATAGACCACTGTGGCACCCCGCGCCTCCAGTGCGGCTTTTTTTGCATCATTTTGGCTTGCAGCGTATATGTAGCAAGCGCGACCAGCTATAAATAAATGAGCATCCGGCGGAGTTTGCAATTGGCTGTCTACCACCACCACATGCGGCTGGCGCGGGGTGGGCGCTTCGCGCACATCCAGGCGCGGGTTGTCGTCCAGCACCGTGCCAATGCCGGTCAGCACCGCACAGGCGCGCGCCCGCCACGCGTGGCCATCGGCGCGGGCAGCCGGCGAGGTGATCCACTGGCTGGCGCCGTTGTGCAGTGCCGTGGTGCCGTCCAGCGACGCCGCAGACTTGAGGCGAACCCAGGGTGTGCCACGGATCATGCGACTGAAGAATCCAATATTGAGCTCACGCGACTCGGCCGAACCCGGGCCGACTTCTACTTTGATGCCCGCAGTGCGCAGCCGCGCAAAGCCCTGGCCGGCAACCAGCGGATTGGGGTCTGCAACAGACGCCACCACCTTGGCAATGCCCGCCGCCGCCAGCGCATCGCAGCAAGGCCCCGTGCGCCCCTGGTGCGCGCAGGGCTCCAGAGTGACATAAGCCGTGGCGCCGCGTACATCCTGCCCTGCAGCCGCCGCATCGCGCAGCGCCATGATTTCGGCGTGCGGGCCGCCGGCTTGTTGTGTTGAACCCTGGCCGATGACCCGGCCATCCGGTGCCACCAGCACGCAGCCCACGCGGGGGTTGGGGTTAGAAAGAAAAAGCGCCTGGGCGGCGAGCCCAAGCGCTTGGTTCATTAACTCATCAGTGCATGCCATTGGCCGAATGCTAATGCATTCATCCAGCTGCAAAAGGGACTATTTGTTCCAGCACTCCGTTGCCAAAGCACTGGTAGTGGACGACGCTGCACCTCGCACACCCGTGTGCGTAAGTGTGTAGTTTCCACACTTGTCTCCGACCTGGGCCCCTGCAGGGGTAGCAGTCAACGTGTACGCAGCTCCTGCGGTCGCGCTGGCGGGTGGGGAAGCTACTGCAACGGCGTAGCGCCCTGACTGAATGGTGGTGAGCGTCGTTGGAAACGACGCTGTCAGCGGGTAGGTGCCCGTGGCAGTTGCGGCCCTTTCCATCCATTGGGCGCCTTGCAGCAATGCCGCACGCGCCTCTGCGCGATGCCCCCGCCGGATGTACTCGTTGTAGCTGGGTAAGGCAATGGCCGTGAGGATACCAACGATGGCTACCACGATCATGACTTCAATGAGTGTAAAACCCTGATGATTACTGCGATTCATGGATGATTTGTATTTCATTGCGTTTATCCGCTGGCTGTTATTGCAATTGACGCCAGTTAATCGTGAGGTCTGGTGCTGGTGGCTCTGCAATCTTGCGTGTTTTCCCGTCTGAGCCTACGCGCAATTGCTCTCCGACACCCCTCAGCGCAATCTCCTCGGGGCTGGTCGTGGTTCTGTTAGTGTCGTTGTCCTTGGCGGAAGCACTGTTGTACACGCCATCACCGTCAGCATCCAAAAGTTGCACGGTTGGCTTGAGGCCTTGCTCAATTCCCATCAGGGTGAGGTAGCCCTTGGCAGGAATCGAATTAGGTGTGCATGTTTCGGCAACGTCTCCAGTAGTGCTGCCGCCTGAAGCGGGCACGATACTCTTGATCTGCAAAATGTTGCTGCCACTCAAAAATTCTGCACTTTGCAGCACCCTTTCACCTGAGATTGGCAGTTCGAGATACCAGCCCTTTTTTGCGCCAGTGCCTGTATATGCAAGTGCGGTCTGACCAGTTGTCATGTTCCAAAAGTCTTGGCCTGTGCTGGCAAGGGCACCTGTGATTATGGTGCTGTTGAATGTCCGCTCCACAAGGTTGGTTCGACCCGAACCCAGCGCGACTGGCGTGACGACGCTAGTGTCCACCAATACCTTGCCTTTGTTACTAGCGGTGGCGTCCAGCTTGTAGCGTGTGTTGTCCAGCACCGAGTAGAAGGTTTGGGGGGAAACGTCGGTGCGGTCGCCTTCTTCAAGGCTTTGTCCTGTACCGAATGCCACCATCATGCCACCCGTACTGTTGGGGCGAACCGAAGGGGGCGCCACGATGGGTTGAGGTTCTGTCGTGTTTGTTTTTTCCGTAGCAGTGAACAGTGGGGTGCAACTCGTGCAGCCTGCTGTTGAGAAAGCCATCTTCCAATTTGCTGGGTCGGTGTGTGCAATGTCAAACTTCCAGAGATTTCCTTTGAGGTCACCGGCATACACCACGTCGGGGGTGCCATCGCCATTCAGGTCCACCAAGCGTGGGGTCGAAAGACCATTGGCCGCTGCGTTGCCTGTGGTGCCCGAAGCTGCAACAATTTTGCGAATCGATGGAGCGGCAGTGGTGTTTTGACCATCCAAGTATTGGATTACTAACACGGGGTCTTCGTTGGTGCTGTTATAACCATTGCCCAGCACAACTGCCCAGCGCCCATCATTCATACGGGCAATTTGGGTGGCCTGTTGGGTGTTACCTTCAGCTGTCACTGGGTCACCAAAAATGTAGCCAATATCCGCATCTGAGCCGTCAGTTTTGTCTGCCCACACCACCGCGGATGCATTGGGGTCGGTGTTGGTAAAGTTGCTTACGGGCGTGCTGGTGGTTGATGCCGCACCAGACTTGCGGCCCGGTGTGGTTACGTCCAGTACAAAATAGCCCTTGCTGCCAGCGCCCAGCGTGCTAACCAAGACCGTGCGCCAGTCTGGTGTCGATGCGGTGGGACTGACGTTAGCATCGCCGGTGAAAGGTGATCCATCCACATAATACTTATGAGTACTTTGGTAAGTGGGTTTGGTTAGTGCGGCCAGGTTTTTATAAATCCCCTGAGGAATGTAAGCAATTTTCTCAGTGCCATCCTCGGCAGAGAACCCATGCAACATACCGTCATTTCCCCCAACATACAGCATGGGCAAGCGGTCTTTGTGGGTGTTGGCAAAGGTGCTGTAGCCCTGGAGGCTGTAACCCGCAGCAGGCCTGGCGCTATACCACACAGTGGAGTTCACGATATCGCCCTGGCGAGAGGTTCGTACCCGAAACGGCTTGGCAGTGGTGTCACCTTCCAAGCTGCGATCGCCCCGAATAAAGTTCAGTCGGTTTTGTCCAAGAGTGGTTCCTGCTGTGCCTGTTGCACCGTCTTTCAATAGATCCTGCTGCCCACCCGTCGTGGCACTCAGGTTGTCCCAGGTAAACTGCTTGCCGCCCGCGTTGTAGGTATAAATCACCCGGTCTGGTATTTGTGCGTTGGTGCGTGCGTCGAGGATGTCGCCTGTACTTTTGGGTTTACCGTCGGTCTTTGTGCCCCAGGCTGTGTTTGGGGTCAGTGCCGCAGTGCCTTGGGCAGCTGTGTATGAAACGATGCCGCCTTTCCAACCATCAGCTTCATATACTGATTGATAAACCCCGGTGCTGGAGCTGATCACCGATGTGGATGCGCTGGCGAACCCTGTTATAGGCGTAGACGTGTCTGCGAAAATTTGTCCGAGGATATCGTTAAAAGCATTCGCAAGCGCATCGGGTGAACGCACTGGATAATATCGACCACGGCCATTGAGGGCCATATGCCAAAGTTCAGCGGGTCGATTATCTTCGCTACCAAATACGTCTGGCCATTCGACAGTGTTGTTGACCAGCGCTGAGTAACCACCGAGATAATTGCTGTCTGTTGTGCTGTCCCAGATAGGACCATTGCTCCAAGAAGTCGCGGTTTTCCCGAAGCCAATGGTGTAAGTAGAAACGTGTTGCCATGTTGCTGGATTGTTTTTAGGATTCCAGTATTCTTCCAAATCAAGGGCCCCTACTTTTTCTACCCCACTTTTTTTGATCAACGGTCGAACGGAGTTTGAAATATTTTTCGTACTATCTGAACCATCTTGAAGATCGGTTGCCCAACTTTTGAAGGCGTAGTCCGATAGGGTGCTCAAATCATTATTTCCGTAGGTATCCACATATGCTTGAGTTTGATTTGATGTTCTGCTGTAAGAAACCGTGTCGGGAAGGGGCACGCTAGTATTGTCGGCATCACCTACCGATTGTTTATTGCTGCTATTCCAGGCGCCATCCGTTAGGAAAATATGATAAGACCTTCTGCAGGCGAGATAAGTACCCTCTGTAACGGTCGGATTTTCGGCCCAAGGATTGTTTTTTCCTGCAGGCGATCTCATGTAGTCGTAAACATTTTTCACCATCTTATGTGATGGAGTTCCGTTATAAGCTTTCAGGCTGTTTGCGAAATTTGAAAAATTAACTCTATGGGTGCCTGCAAAAGGTTTGATGGTATTGGTGTTGCCTGCAACGAGACTATCGGCGGTGGTTGCAGCGCCATTGTTGTGCATTGTTTGCCAGGCAAGTCGTATGGAATTATCAGGCGTGCTGCCTTTTGTTCCCGGTGTCGCATTCGCATCGCCAAATTGAGCTGTTAGCGCATCTTTTAGTGCACGAATTCTGGACTTGTTTGTATTCCCTGCGCGCGTTGCTGGACAGTCTGTGGGGGTTGCGGACGGGTTGTTGTCTGGCACGTACTTTGCGCCAGTTTCATTATATGGCGTGCCGTATCTGGTATCGAGGTCAGATGTCATGCACCCGCCAGTATCCCATCCCATACTGCCAGAATCATCTACAGAGATAATTACGTTGGGTGCGGGCTCTTTGCCGGAAGATCCTGCTGGATATTGAACCAAATCAAGATAGTTGCCGGCCATGACAACAGATGGCATGCCTAGCCCACCAATTAAAAAGCTAATGATGGTTTTATTCAAATTTGGCAGGTTTCTTTTGTTCATGACGTAAATCCTGTGCGTTGACTATTTATTCGCCTTTGATTGCCTGAAAGGCAATTGTTGACTGTAGTACCACTTGGGTGTTTGGCTTTAATCCGCGGGCAATCGCTGTAATGCGGAAAATTAAGGGAGATTTGGTGGGTTCAATCGAAGTCACGTTTGTGCCGCTCGGCGCGTAACGCATTACTTCGACCCAATACCATGCCCCTTGTCCTGCTGTTGTGTTCGCTAGTATTGCGTTGCTGGTGCCCCCAGCTGCGGCACCGGTATACTCGCCGTAACGCGCAGCTACACCCGTACCTGTCATGCTTGTGAAGTCGCTGGGTTTGATCCAGAAATTTTGAGCGCCTGTACGTTTGGCACAGATGCCATGAAGACACTTTGCGCTTTCGGCCTCTAATAAGTCTACAAGTTCGTCGAAAGCACCAGTTGCTTCCGTCGGGAAGCGTGTTTTATTGTTTGTTTTGCGGGGATAGGTTGCTGCAGGTATGTTCTGCAATCGAATATCGTTTTTTGCATCTTCCATGATGGTCTGTGCGGCTTCAAATGCACGTTGGTAATCAGCATCATTGCCAACAATCAGTTCATTGAAAAGTGCTGTGCGTGAAGCCCACAATGCCAAAAGTGTAGACAGAAGTACAAGAATAATAATGATGTATAGCGATATGCCGCGCTGATGATGTTTGAGTTTTCGCATGGTTTTATTTGCGCTGTGTTTGCTATTAAGTAGCTTGCCAGCCCTGGTTGCGAACATAAAATGTATTCCGATAAATTACGCGCATTTTTTTACCTCGGGATTTTTCTGCATCCCCTGTTTTCCAGTTGCAGTCCCGGTAAGTAGAGCCCGCAGTGTCGATGATTTCATCTCCCTCAAATTCAAGACACACTTCGACGGCATGCACATTGCCCCAGTCGGCCGAAGTGGTGATATTTGTTGCAGAGGTGTATCGAAACTGCGGTTGCTTTGTAGCCGCATCAAGTACCTGCTGTAGGTAGGTAACCTGAAAGTCCATGACGCCACTAACAATCGGTTGGGCGGCGCCACTACCGGCACAGACGAGGTTATTTTTGGCGTCCAATTTGAATTTACTTTCCAACACTGGCGCGACAATGGCATTCGAGCTGTCCGGATTTTCTGCTAAACAATTACGTAGCAAATAGCCATTTGAGGCAGCGGTAGCGGTGGGTGAGGCGTAGATGGGTTCTAGCAGGCTGCTGAAATACTCCCCAGCGTCCGAACCTGTTCAGCGGCCGTAGCCGCATTTTTCCGTATCCTGAAAGTCAACCCCTCAAAATCGCCTGCTTTCAGTCGCAAAGCACGGTTTTTTTGCCCCT